>NZ_JADNDC010000008.1:0-127283 GCF_015551645.1 Ruminococcus sp. D54t1_190329_F1 | reverse complement strand
TTCGCAAGCCGCGCATTTCAGGAGCGGTTTTAGTGGAGGCGAGATCCATGACTTACGGAGACTTAGGCGCGAAGGCTTTCCTGAGCGTCTTAGTCGTAGTTAGTCATTAGCTTGCCGGAACGTTGCGACGCGCGGCGGTGAATATACATTGTGAAATCGCGTCCGGAATAACGACCAACACATTAAATAGCAAAAAACGCCAACCTGCAAATTTTCCCCTGCAGGCTGACGCCGAAATTTCTTATTTGTAATTTATGCCAGTAAAGTCTTACCCACAAAATAAACCAGCACCAACGCACCAAGTACGATTCGGTACCATCCAAAAGCTTTGAAATCATGCTTCTTGATATATCCCATCAGGAACTTGATTGCAAGGATGGAAACCACAAATGCAACCACCATACCGACTACCAGGATCAGTACCTCTGTACCAGTAAAACTAAAGCCAAATTTCAGAATCTTCAGAAGACTGGCTCCGAACATAACCGGGATTCCAAGGAAGAAGGTAAATTCAGCTGCAACTGTACGGGAAGTTCCCACCAGGATTCCTCCGATGATGGTAGAACCAGATCTGGATGTACCAGGAATGACAGAGAGTACCTGGAAACAGCCGATCAGGAAAGCAGTCTTAAAGGACAAATCTTCCAGACTTGTGCACTGCGGCTCTCTGCCTTTGTTATAGTTTTCCACAACAATAAACAAAACACCGTAAACAATCAGCGCAATAGCAACAACCACATAGTTATTAAAATGTTCTTCAATGAAATCATCAAACGGAAGTGCGATCACAATGGTCGGCAGACATGCTACCACAATCTTAAACCACAGCACCCATTTCTCTTTATCGCAGAAGCGCTCCACAAAATTCAGGATCACCTGTGCCCATTTGGGCTTCTTCGCAATAGCCATCTGGGTTCTTCTTGGAAGCTTCTTTATGTAAAAAGGCCACAGCTTATTCCAATACAAAACAACAACTGCAAGGATGGCTCCAAGCTGGATCACTACCAGAAATACATCCATAAATTCTTTGGAAACATCCAGATGAAGAAATTCATCTACCAGGATCATATGACCGGTACTGCTGATGGGAAGCCATTCTGTAATTCCCTCCACAATGCCAAGGAAAATTACCTTTAAAAGTTCGATAATATCCATTTCTACCCCTTTCTTATGAATGCACTCTCCATGTGCACCCACTTTAACAAAATGAGGACGGAGACTTAAACTTCTCCGTCCTCTTTAGTATATTACAGAAAGTATTTTTCGTAAACTTGTATTTTGTTTTTTTCTACAATTTTTACTGCAAAAATGTTACTGTTCACTCCGTTCACAGTAACACGCTTCGCGATGCACAGAAATCATGCTTTGCATGATTTCGCGCCGCAACTCTCGGGTTTTCTGTGAACTTTGTTCACAAA
Organism: Ruminococcus sp. D54t1_190329_F1; assembly: GCF_015551645.1. NCBI lineage: Bacteria > Bacillati > Bacillota > Clostridia > Eubacteriales > Oscillospiraceae > Ruminococcus > Ruminococcus sp. D54t1_190329_F1. The sequence goes on along the minus strand of NZ_JADNDC010000008.1, from coordinate 125,865 downwards.
AAACACCTCGCGGAATGTTACCAGTAAACAGTAACGCAAAAATCCCAGACTGCACACTCTTCCTTTAGCGTCTTGCAATAGTTGCAATATCAATCAGGCTTAAGCAATTGGCATCTGTATTTTCAAGACTGGTCACAAGCGCTTCTGCAGTATCAAGGCTGGTAAGAACATTTACACCTGTCTCAATAGCATTACGTCTGATCACGAAACCATCCTTCTGATGCTCAACACCCTGGGATGGGATATCAATAACCACATCAATCTTATGACCAAGGATCAAGTCCATAAGGTTCGGTGCAGGCTGCTCCAGCTTGTTGGTACGGATTACCTTAACACCATGCTCTTTCAGAGTATTGGCAGTTCCTCTTGTGGCATAGATACGGTATCCAAGTGCCTCAAATCTCTTAGCGATCGGTACAGCGTCCTCCTGCTCTTCCGGTCTTACAGTCATGATCATGTTCTTATATTTCGGCAGACGGATTCCAGCTCCAAGGAATGCTTTGTAAAGAGCCTCATTGAAGGTCTCTGCAATACCAAGGCACTCACCGGTAGATTTCATCTCTGGTCCAAGGCTGATATCAGCGCCGCGGATCTTCTCGAAGGAGAATACCGGCATCTTGATGGCAATATGTTTTGCTTCTGGCTGAAGTCCCGGCTCATAGCCCATATCCTTCAGTTTGTATCCAAGGATTACCTTTGTTGCCAGCGGTACGATCGGGATTCCTGTAACCTTGCTGATGTAAGGTACGGTACGGCTGGAACGAGGATTAACCTCGATTACATATACATCATCCCCAAGAACGATGAACTGGATATTGATCATACCCACTACATGAAGTGCTCTTGCAAGACGTCTGGTGTACTCTGCAATTGTCTCTTTTGCCTTCTCACTGATGGTTCTTGCCGGATATACGGAAATACTGTCACCGGAGTGGATTCCGGCACGCTCAATATGTTCCATAATACCAGGGATCAGGATGTCCTCGCCATCGCAAACGGCATCAACCTCGATTTCTTTTCCCATCAGGTACTTGTCAACAAGAATCGGATGCTCCTGTGCGATCTGGTTGATGATTCCAATATATTCATCTACATCCTCATCGCTTACGGCAATTCGCATACCCTGTCCACCAAGTACATAGGAAGGACGAACCAGAACCGGATAGCCCAGCTCATTTGCTGCTTTCTTCGCCTCTTCTGCGGTAAATACAGTGTGTCCCTTCGGTCTCGGGATCTGACATTTCTCCAGGATTTCATCGAACAGCTCACGGTCCTCTGCAGCATCTACATTCTCAGCAGATGTTCCAAGGATCTTCACGCCCATCTTGGTAAGGGCTTCTGTCAGCTTGATGGCTGTCTGTCCGCCGAACTGAACAACTGCTCCGTCCGGTTTCTCAATATTTACAATATTTTCAACATCTTCCGGTGTAAGAGGTTCGAAATACAGCTTGTCTGCAATATCAAAGTCAGTACTTACTGTCTCCGGGTTGTTGTTGATAATGATAGTTTCATATCCTTCTTTTGCAAAAGCCCAGGTACAATGTACAGAGCAGAAGTCAAACTCAATACCCTGTCCAATACGGATCGGGCCGGAGCCAAGTACCAGGATTTTTTTCTTATCTGGTGTGGCAATTGCTTCATTCTCTGTTCCTTCATCACCGTATACAGAATAGTAATACGGAGTGGCAGCAGCAAATTCTGCGGCACAGGTATCAACCATCTTGTAAGCGGCTTTGATACCAGCCTCTGCGCGGAAAGCTTTGATTTCCTCTTCTGTTTTGCCTGTAAGGCGGGCGATAATGTAGTCCGGGAACTCCATACGTTTTGCTTCCAGAAGAAGCTCTTTGGTAAGTTTTCTGGTCTTCAGGGCATTTTCCATTCCAACAAGGATTGCCAACTTGTCAATGAACCAGATGTCGATCTGAGTAATGTCATGAAGCATGGACTGCGGCATACCACGGCGGATTGCTTCTGCAATCTTCCAGATTCTGCGGTCGTCCACGATTGCCAGCTCATCCAGCAGTTCCTCATCTGTAAGCTGTGTAAAATCGTAGGACATCAGGCTGTCTACATGCTGCTCCAGGGAACGGATTGCTTTCATAAGAGCACCCTCAAAGTTATGGCAGATACTCATAACCTCACCAGTAGCTTTCATCTGAGTGGTAAGGGTTCTCTTAGCTGTGATAAATTTATCAAATGGAAGTCTCGGGATCTTAACAACACAGTAGTCAAGCATCGGCTCGAAACTTGCGTATGTTTTTCCAGTGATGGCATTTGGGATCTCATCCAGTGTATATCCAAGTGCGATCTTCGCTGCAACCTTCGCGATCGGGTAACCAGTTGCCTTACTTGCAAGTGCAGAGGAACGGCTTACACGAGGGTTAACCTCGATAACACAGTATTCGAAGCTGTCTGGTTTCAGTGCGTACTGAACGTTACATCCGCCTGTAATTCCAAGCTCTGTGATAATGTTCAGGGCAGAGGTACGAAGCATCTGGTACTCTTTGTCTCCAAGAGTCTGGGACGGAGCAACTACGATGGAGTCTCCTGTGTGGACACCAACCGGGTCAATGTTCTCCATGTTGCAGACAGTGATGCAGTTTCCTGCACTGTCACGCATTACCTCATACTCGATTTCTTTCCAGCCTGCGATACAGCGCTCTACCAGAACCTCTCCAACACGGGAAAGACGAAGACCATTCTCCAGGATCTCACGAAGCTCGTATTCATTGTGGGCAATTCCGCCGCCGCTTCCGCCAAGGGTGTAAGCAGGACGAAGAACAACCGGATAGCCAATGGTATTGGTAAATGCAAGACCATCCTCCACCGTGGTAACAACCTTGGAAGCTGCAACTGGCTCGCCGATTTTCTCCATGGTATCCTTAAATTCCTGACGATCTTCAGCTTTCTTAATGGTCTGGGCTGTAGTACCGATCAGTCTTACATTATGTTCTTTCAGGAAGCCTTTCTCATCCAGCTCCATGGCAAGGTTCAGACCTGCCTGACCGCCCAGGGTAGGAAGAACGCTGTCTGGCTTCTCTTTCAGGATCAGCTGCTCTACCACTTCTACGGTAAGAGGCTCAATGTAAACACGGTCTGCAATATCTTTATCTGTCATGATTGTAGCCGGATTGGAGTTCAGAAGAACAACCTCCAGACCTTCTTCTTTCAGGGAACGGCAGGCCTGTGTTCCTGCGTAGTCAAACTCTGCTGCCTGGCCGATGATGATCGGACCTGAACCAATAACAAGTACTTTTTTAATGTCTTTATTTCTTGGCATTATTTATTTCCTCCCATCATATCCATAAATCTGTCAAACAGGTAACTGGAATCCTGCGGTCCCGGGCATGCCTCCGGATGGAACTGTACAGTAAAAATATTCTTTCCAACGTATGCCATTCCTTCGTTTGTTCCGTCATTTACGTTCACAAATGCAGGATGAGCAATGTTTTTCTCCTCAAGGTCCTTGGCATCTACTACGTAGCCATGATTCTGGGAAGAGATGTAAACTCTGCCTGTTGTAAGGTCTTTTACCGGATGGTTTCCACCACGGTGACCATATTTCATCTTATAGGTATCTCCGCCTGTTGCAAGTGCCATCAGCTGATGTCCAAGACAGATTGCAAAAATCGGAACATCGGAATCGTAAAGTTTCTTTACTTCTTTAATAATAGAAGTGCATTCTTTCGGGTCTCCAGGGCCATTGCTGAGCATGATTCCGTCTGGATGATCTCCAAGGATCTCCTCGGCCGGTGTAAGAGCCGGGTAAATAGTTACCTGACATCCGCGCTTATTCAGGGAACGGGCAATATTACGTTTCGCACCAAAATCCATGAGGGCTACCTTCGGACCATTTCCAGGAAGGATTTCTTTCTCACGGCAGGTTACTTTTTCCACTACTTTACCAGTTGTATATGCTTTTAACTTGGGGAGAATTGCGTTTAAGTCATAATTTTCATCCACTGTGATCATACCGTTCATGGTACCTTTCTCACGGAGGATCTTGGTAAGAGCTCTGGTGTCGATTCCTGCGATTCCAGGAATATCATGCTTGGTCAAGAAATGCTGAATGGTGTCAACGCTTCTGAAATTGCTTGGAACACGGGATAATTCACGTACGATAAATGCGTCGATCCACGGTCTGGTGGATTCCTGGTCATCATAACAGATTCCGTAATTTCCTATTAATGGATAGGTCATGCATACCGCCTGTCCTGCGTAAGACGGGTCTGTCATTACTTCCAGATAACCGGTCATGGAAGTATTAAAAACAATCTCGCTGATGACTTCCCTTGCAGAACCAATGCTGGTTCCTGTAAATACATGGCCATCTTCTAATATCAGAAATGCTTTCATACAATCTCCCTTTCTTATATCATTTTCTTTCTTATTTTATCCTAAATCTTCAAGATTGTATCATAGCAAAATGCTTTTTTCAACAAAATATGAGCAAAAAAAAATTCTGTTGTGCTGAAAAAAATTGCACAACAGAAAAAAGCTACTGGATCCGAGTCTGAATAAAAGAGACATCCTGTGCCTCACAGCCAACCTTATACGCAACTCTGGTATTCGTAACAAAAGAAAAAAAATAATGCAGGAGATGGGACTTGAACCCACACGATCTTGCGACCACAGGCACCTGAAGCCTGCGCGTCTGCCAATTCCGCCACTCCTGCATTTCTTATGTTTCAATCGCTCTCTCGCGACTGCTTGATTATAATACAACACATTCAGTCAAATGTCAACACTAATTTTCAAAAAAATTTGAAAAATTTAAAAAATATATTTTTGTATCCTTTAGGATTCCGACAGAGATTTGTTCTTAGTCCATTTTGGTCTTTTTAACTATTCCAAGGGAACCGCAATTTATAATGAAATCAACCGTTATCCACCTGTGGCTGACGGCTGATACTATTTATACTTTTACACCAGAGAAATGAAATATGACGTACAAAAGAATCAGAGAGCTGCGGGAAGATCATGATCTGACACAGAAATACATGGCTCACTATCTCAATGTGATCCAGCGTACCTACTCGCGTTATGAACGAGGGGAAAGAATCATCCCTCCTGATGTCTTATGCAAAATTGCAGACTTCTATAATGTAAGTGTAGATTATCTGCTGGAACGCACAGATACAAAGCAGCCTTATCCTCCCTCACTGCTCTCCAGAAAAACAAAAGACACCTAGCGCACTGTGCCAGGTGTCTTTTGTTTTCTGTCTCAGATTATTTTTTCCTATATGAAAATAAATTTCCTGCTGCCCACAGAATGGTACCTGCAGCAATACATACGTCAGACAGATTAAATACGATCTTACGAATTTCTTTGTTCTTCACATTCAGGCTCACATAATCTGTAACATATCCTTTATTTCGACGGTCTGTGTAGTTGGACATTCCACCACCCAGGATCATGGCAAGACCGGCTCTGCTAAGCTTATTTCCGCCGGGGAGAAGCTGGTGCCAGTATTCCCCTGCCACACAGCCCATACCAGCTGCTGCAAGCTCCTGGCAATTCTCCCTGCCGATTTTTACCTTACCAAGAATCTTATCTTTATTGTGACAGTTCCGAAGGAGCAGTCTGCCTCCCAGTACTTCTTCTTTGCTTCCCTGAAGGCGGGTACTGTCAATATGTTCTTTTATCTTATAATCCAACAGAAAAATTCCGCCGGCAATTGTTAGCGAAAGCATAAATGCAGCCTCCTTATTTACCTGGAAAATCCTGACCACTTTTCTCAGTTTCTGTTGAGACCTTTTCTTCCTCTGTACCTGCCTCATTCTCTGCCTGCTTCTCTTCTGTCTCTTCTACAGGTTCTGCAGTCTCAGTGTCCACCACATCGCCCTCAGCTTTCTCTGGTTCCGGAGTCGGGCATACAGAGCCACAGTATGGACAAAAGGAGACACTTCTGTCTACAGATTTTCCACATGCCGGACAGATTTTCCGTCCCTTCATCTCCGCTGCTGCATCCTTATATCCGTCAATAATATCCAGATGCTGCTCAATCTCTTCACAGAACCCTTTAAGAGCTTCTTCTACTTCTGCACCTTCTTTGTACTTTTCAAAGATCACATTTCCAATGTCTGCTTTCAGTTTCTGTACCATCTGCTCTTCACTGGAAATCTTGCTTCTGATCTTCTGCGCCTCATAAAGCTGACCGGCTTTTTTTCCAAGATCCTTGGTTGTCCTTGTAATTGTGTCACTTAACTCGTCAAAAAAATCGCGTGCCATAATACCATCTCCTTTACATATAAAAAGTGTTGTAACTATTCAGTACTTTTACGGCTAAAAGCTGTCTCCTGAACAGCTGCAAAGTGATGAAACACCTGTTTCCCTGTCTACTGAGCCATCCCGATCAGGGGAATTTCCTGTCCGCGAAGCAGGATTCTCGGACCGCCTGTACCTTCAATATATTCTCTGGTAATGATCACCTGTCCAATACTGTCATCTTTCGGAATCTCATACATGATATCCAGCATATATTCCTCCAGAATGGCGCGAAGACCTCTGGCTCCAGTATGCTTCTCCAGTGCCTTGGCCGCAATCGCGTGAAGCGCATCCTCCTCATAATCCAGCTTCACCTCATCCAGGGCAAGGAGCTTCTGATACTGTTTCAAAATTGCATTCTTCGGTTCCTTCAGGATCTGCACTAACATATCCTCATTCAGTCCGTCCAGTGTATATATAATCGGCAGACGTCCGATAAATTCCGGAATCATGCCAAATGCACGGATATCATCTACTGTTACCTTCTCCAGAATATGTGGATCATTGTCATATTTGTCCTTCAGGTCTGCGTAAAAGCCGATAGATGCCTGCTTATTCAGTCTCTCCTTGATAATATTCTCCAGATCCGGGAATGCCCCTCCACAGATAAACAGAATATTTCTGGTATTTACCGTTACCATAGGAACCATGGCATTTTTGCTGTTGGCTCCGACCGGCACCTCTACCTCGCTTCCCTCCAGAAGCTTCAAAAGTCCCTGCTGAACCGCTTCACCGCTTACATCACGCTGATTGGTGTTCTTTTTCTTGGCCAGCTTGTCAATCTCATCAATAAAGACAATCCCATGCTCTGCTTTCTCCACATCATTATCTGCTGCAGCAAGAAGCTTGGAGATCACACTCTCAATATCGTCACCAATATAGCCTGCCTCTGTAAGAGAAGTAGCATCTGCAATAGCCAGCGGCACGTCCAGAAGTCTGGCAAGAGTTTTTACCAGGTAGGTCTTTCCGCATCCGGTAGGTCCGATCATCAGCATATTGGACTTCTCTATCTCAATCTCATCCATAGTGTCTGTAGCCACACGCTTATAATGATTATAGACAGCAACAGACATTACTTTCTTGGCTCTCTCCTGACCAATTACGTATTCGTCAAGACTTGCCTTGATCTTATGTGGTGCCGGGATCTTCTTAAGATCAATCTCTGGCCTGGCATCTTCTTTTTTCTTCTTTACTTTCTTCGGACGGGGAATTGCATCCTGAATACTGCCCAGATTGATCATACTCACATTAGGCATATTAAGAAGATCGTTCAGATTCAGTCCGTTATTCATCTGCTGGGTCATAGTGTCAAAGCTTTTCTGCATACAATCATTACAGATATGTATATTGTTAGGAAGCTCGATCATTTTGCCTGCCTGGCTCTCCGGACGATGACAGAGAAAACAGAATTTCTCATAATCGCTGTCATCTTCGTGATCATCGTTCTTCTCTGTTATATCGCCATCGATGATTTCGTCTTTTTCATCGTCAAAATGTTCAGTCATATAATTATTTCCTTTCCTGCTGCTGTTATCAGGCTGACCAGCAGTCTTTCCTATCTTATGTAAAAATCATTTTTGTTTTCTTATTGTATCATACTTTTCTCTGATTTAGAAATTAACTTTTTATAAAATGTGAAAAGGGGAGCCTTATCAGCTCCCCTTGCATATTACTGATTACCATCCGGTCTTGCACTCAATGTAACAGTTACTGTCGATTCCTCATACTCTCCGTTATTTAACCGTGCCACCTCAATTTCGATTTCTTCACCAGCTGAATAATACTGAAGCTTATCGTTGATATCAGCCTTACTTGAAACCTTCTGGCCATCCAGCTTGATAATAATATCGCTTTTCTGGATTCCGGCATTATCTGCTGCCTCTCCCGGATACACATCCATAACAAATGCACCAGATGGCATATTATACATCTGGATTGCTTCTCTGGAAAGATCGGCGAATTTAACTCCCAGATAGCCAATCTGTGACTCATCTGAAACTTTATCCCTTGTCTTACGATTCATAAGTTCTTCCAGAATGGGCTGTGCCTTGGAAATCGGAATGGCATATCCGGTTCCCTCTATACTGCTTGATGCAATTTTGGCACAGTTAATTCCAATCAATTCTCCCTGCATATTTAAAAGGGCACCACCACTGTTGCCAGGATTGATTGCTGCATCTGTCTGGATCAGCTCCTCATAAGTATTAGAATCGGACTGAACAGTGCGGTCCAGGGCACTTATCCAGCCAGATGTTACAGTCTGACCATAACCAAGTGCATTACCAATAGCAACCACCTGCTCGCCAACAGCAAGATCATCCGAATTGCCAAGCTGGGCAATTTTAATCTGGCTCATGGTTTCTTCCGGAATGTCACTTTTTTCAACTGCGATCACCGCAAGGTCTGTATCCTCGTCAGTTCCTTTTATCTTTGCGGAAACTGCACCATCAATATTCAAGTCTCCATTTCCATTTATATAATTCTCAGTTTCCTGTTCTGCACTTACCACATCACTTCCGATAAAGCAGACACTCAGTGTAGTGGCGCCCTCCACTACATGATTGTTGGTAGCAATGAGAAGTTCGTCATCATTCTCTCCGACAATAATACCAGAACCGCTTCCTGTGCTGGGATATTCCATTCCGTAGCCGAAAAAGCTGCGAATTTCCTGCATGCTTACTGAAGTGATTGCCACGACTGAGGGCATTGCAGCCTGAGCAACCCCTGCAACGGGACCTTTTTCATTTGCTACAATTTCTGCATTGATGCCTTCGCCTGCATCTGTGTTTTCTTCTGCCGTGGTACTGGCAGATGCTGAAGAAGTAAGTGTCTCTGCAGTTCCTACTGCAGTCTGAGTTTCTTTCTTAAAATATTTATCTGACACCATATTCACTGCCTGAAATACCAGACCTGCCACCAGACCAAAAATCACTGCCAGCGTAATGGTATTTCCTGCTTTCCTTCCAAAACCTGAAGATGCTGCCTTATCCTTATGAAGTCTGTGATGTTTTTCTTTTTTCTTTTCTTCTGGCTTCTTCTCCTGTTCATCAACCTGATAATGCGCATATCTGGGCTCCGAAGATTGAGACTGAAAATTGCTGTCTTTGGATGAATTTCCGGAAGTATCTGAATTATTGCTGGAAGCGTAATAATTTCCATTGTCTGTGTTTCCTGCACCATCTGAATTTCTGCTGCTGGTATATTTGTAATGATAAGTTACATTTTCATTCAGTTCATCTTCGGGGGCCGCTGTCTGATCCGATGCAGCCGATCCGGATTCACCTGTATTCTCTGGCTGTTGGGAGCTGCCATCCGTTTTCTCTGGCTCCTGTCCCCAATTCCATTCATCACTCATATTCTGCTCCCTTCTATGTTCATAAACAGTGCTGCTGTTCACGTTGGAATCTGCAGCATTCTGTAACATTTTCTTTTATTTATGGTACAAGTTTAGCAAGCAATTGTGTTGAAAATGTGATAGATTCATTAAGAAAAGGTGACACGAAAAAAAGTGTCACCTTTCATAGCCACAGTCCCTGTTCACGAAGTGCATAACTGTGAAGACACTGAACAATTACTCATTTTTCCAATATTCACGGTTCATAGTACAAAACAGGATCACCTTTTTCGGCAGCATTTTATATCTTTTTCCAAGAAAATATCCCATATATTTGAAGCCACTTTGCCCTGCCAGCTTGGGAACCAGCCAGATATGCCCTGTTTTTATAAGATAAGCCAGGCTCTTTTTCACAAGGCGAAGTCCCTCTCCCTCTGATGGTACTCCCTCAAAAATCTCCGGATGATCTGCCTGGGAAACACCCAGATCAAAATTCCGGTGAAACTGCTGTCTGCATGAATAATTGTGTGAATGAATCACACAGGCATCTGCAGCATAGGCAATTCCATATCCCCGCTTTGCCATAGTTCCTGCATAGATCATATCTTCATTAAAGATAGCTTTTTTTACAAATCCGCCAATTTCCTCATAAATACTTTTCTTATAAGCTGCACACACATTGGAGCAAAAATAAGTTTTTATTCCATATGTGTCAGTATCTTTTTCCCATTTTATAGAAGAAGTTTCCGGATAATTAAATCTTCTGGTGTATTTTTCCAGATAAGCACAGTCCTCCCGGGCCAGCTGTCTTGCGTAGGAAGCTCCAACTTTAGAATTTTCCTGCAGTGGACGAATCAGATTTCCAATCAGATTTCTGTCTGCCGGAACTGCATCCTGGGTCATAAATACCATAATATCTGAATCAGACAGTCTTGCTCCCTGGCATCTGGTTCCACCGTGGTCAAAATCTGCCTTTTTCAAATGTACCACGTTCACTTTTGGAAATTTTTTCTCCCAGGCCGTGTTCCAGAATTTTTCTTCTGTATTCATAACAAGAATTTTTTCCACTGGATAATTCTGTGTGGAAAGAGAATCCAACAACTTCTCAAATTCATTTCCCGGACGGTATGCGGGAATAATTATGTCAACTGTTTCCATAGTATCTCTCCTCTTTCAGGCTCAGCACGAATAAATATACTTTCGTAATATAGTAACAATGCTGGCAGAGCGCACGTCTTTTTCGCGAAAAAGGGACCACTTCCTTTCGGATGGTCCCTTTAAATTTTCAATCAAGGAATATTTATCTACTGATCAATATCCGCTTCCATCTTCGAAGCCTCCATCGCCGGAGCTGTCTCCACTATAATCTCCGCCGCTGTAGTCTCCTCCATTATCGTAACTGCTGCCAGAATCACTTCCACTGTCATAACTGCCATCACTATAATCGCCGCTATAGTCTCCACTATAGTCGTTTCCGCTGTCATAACTATTGTCGTAGCTGTTATCATAGCTATTGTCGTAATCGCTTCCACCATAATCGTTGTAATCATAGTTTCCGCTTCCGTCACCTTGCCATACAATATCAGAAGAATTTCCAGCTTCATTACTTGCAATCGGAGACTGGTCAACCAAGGTATCTGCACCGCCTACAAGCTCAATGATCCGGGCATTCGCCTCCACAATGTTCTGTGACGGCTGGTAATTCTCATCAGCACCATACAGAAACTTATGAAGTTCCTTTACATTATCCTCCAGCGTGTCTGCAACAACCATGCTGGCCTTCTTCACATCCGCAAATTTGTACTTGGCTGGGAAGCCGGTAGTATCTGCAATGTTATATCCCATCAGAGTCGGAATCAGATTCAGAATCTCAGTTTTCGTGATGGATGTGGAAATCATAGGAAATACCTCGTCCATAATATTGAAAATAGTGGTAATTCCTGCTGACTTTGCTTTGTCAACCATCATTCCGATCACACGGCGCTGACGCTCAGTACGTCCCATATCCATGCTTGCAGTGTAACGGATACGGCAGTAAGAAACTGACTGCACACCATTCAGATGGTATGTTCCAAGGATTTCTTCCTCATTCTCCGGCTTGGGATCTGGCAGTTCTACTGGTGTGTAGCTTTTGCCGGTCTCCTGGGAAGTTTCTACACAATAGTCATTCATAAACACCATTTCCGCATAAGAAAGAGGAATATCAAGACCGCCAAGTGCATCTATTGCAGCTACCATTGCATTAAAATTAACAGTTACGTAATCCGTAATTTTCAAGTCAAGCATGGTATTCAGCATGGAAATGGCCTGTTCCGGACCGCCATATGCGTAAGCTGCATTTGCCTTGGTATAAGTATCATTTCCAATATCCAGAAGAGTATCACGATATACGGAAGCAAGCTTCACCTCTTTGGTATCATTATTGATACTTGCAATGATAATGGTATCACTGTTCTGTGCATCAAGCGCAGCATTCTTGGAACGCTGGTCGATTCCGAAAAGTGCATAAGTTGTATAGCCAGACATCTGTGGTGCTGTCACATTCGTAACAATCTTGCTCTCATCCAGCTGAGGTGTCTCAATCTTGTTCAATCTGGAATCAATCTGTCCATATACATACAATCCGCCAATAAACAGCAAAAGACAGATAATTTCCACAATAAACAAAGCAGTCCTCTTTTTTCTACCAGGTCTTGCCATTTTTCTTTCCTTTCTCAATACGCATTCTTATTAATGAATCCTTTAAAGATCGTCATAAACATTATCTTGATATCAAGCCCTACAGTCCAGTTCTCGATATAGTAAAGATCACACTCAATCCTCTTGCGGATGGAAGTGTCACCTCTGTATCCGTTTACCTGTGCCCATCCGGTCAGCCCGGGTCTTACCTGGTGCTTCACCATATATCTCGGAATCTCTTCACGGAACTTTTCCACAAAAAATGGTCTCTCAGGTCTTGGCCCTACCAGACTCATATCTCCCTTTAAAATATTAAAAAGCTGGGGAAGTTCATCCAGGCTGGTTCTTCGCATAAATCTGCCAATTGCCGTAACCCTGGGATCGTTTTTTACTGTCCAGGCTTTCTTCTCCTCTGCCTCCGGCTGAATCTCCATAGAACGGAATTTATACATCCAGAACGTCTGATTATGGAGGCCCACACGTTCCTGACGATAGATCAATGGTCCAGGAGAAGTGAGTTTTATCAGCGCACACAATACCAGCATGACCGGCGACGCCACAATGATTCCAATAATGGAGCCACAAATGTCCATTATTCTTTTTATCATGGCATTAAAAGTATTACTAAGGGGAACATACCGGATATTGATCACCGGAAGTCCCAGAATATCCTCTGTATATGGTTTCGTAGGAATAATCTTATTATAATCCGGAATAAATTTTGTATGCACTCCTGATTTCTCGCAAAGTGCTACAATCTCCTCCAGTCGGTAATACTCACTTAATCCCAGTGTAATCGCAATCTCGTCAAGCCTGCTCTCCGGCAGGATCACATTCAGATTGGCAATTCTTCCGATCACCTTGACGCCTTTATACATGGTACCTGCAGTAATATTGTCATCCAGAATGCCTCTTACCACATATCCCCACTGAGGGTTCTGCTGAATGCGATCAATATACTCTTCTGCTGCCCGGCTGTACCCAACCAGCACTACCTGTTTCTGGTTCAGTCCTTTCTTTCGCATTTTGCGCAGGCTGTAGAAAATGAACATTCTTGCTCCCCAGCTTGCCACAATGCAGATTCCGTAAAACATATACAGTACAGAACGGGAAATATCGCCTTCTTCAATGGTATACAAAATAAATGTAGTGATCAGAATACCAAGAGAATTGGCTTTCACAATATTAGACAGCACAAGACGTCTTCCCTGCATCCGCATTGGTTCATACAGCGAAAACGCATGATACAGCAGAATATACGCCGGCAGGATAAATACCAGTGCAGACATATACTGCTGGAAACTTCTGGCCCGGACAGCATTTGCTGCAAAAGGTCCGATAAATCTCAGCGCCCAGGCAAACATATAAGATAACGTAATTACACAGGCATCTATAACGACATGGAGCCGACTGAAGTTCTTCTGATTATCTTTAATCAATCTCTGCCACCTCTGCCCTTCTTCACATGTTGCCGGGTTTGTCACTCACAGCAACCTTCACAAACCTGTTCCTGCTGCGCGTTTCATCCACATCTTACGCTTTAGAGCGTGTTTGAAAAAGGCTTTCTGCAAGATGTGCGTCACAATTTGTGGGAGATTTTGTCCGGATGAGGGCGCCGTAGCGGGCTACGGCAACCGAATTCGGGCAAAATATACCGCAAAGTGGGGCGTGCAGATTGCGGGAATGCTTTTTCAAACAGGCTCTAAAGCCTTTTTCCAACACTCTCCGGTCTGTGACTTCCTCTATCTTATAATAGATAAAACAGAATTGCAATAAATTCTTCATACATTAACACGAAAAATAGTTACGAAATAATAACGAATCACTTCTGCACAAACTTTTTATACCATAAATCTGTAAATTATATTCCACCACAGTTCCAGCTGGATTCTGGCGTATCTTCCAAGATTTCTCATGTGGAACTTCACTTTTTTATTTCTATGACTGATCTGGAACCCATTTTTGATTCCTGCCACATACTCCCTGCCCATTCCCTTCTGGGAAAAAAACAGGATCTTCATGCCAAAGCCCGGCACCAGAAAAGGAAGATTCAAAATAATCTGAAGAACCGGCATATTTTTGTAGATCAGATAAATATTATTTCTTGAAGAATATCTGGTCTTAAACTGATTGTATCTGGATCCGCTTGTTCCGCTGCCTACATGATAGACCAGTGCAGCTGGCACATACCAGTTCTCATATCCAAAGATCCTGGCACGATAGCCCACATCAATATCTTCCAGATATGCAAAATGCTCTTCATCAAAATATCCGATTTTCTCAAAAACCTTCTTACGGTAAATAGCTGCGCCAGCGCATGAAGCAAATATCCGCCCTTCCTTCTCAAAGGAATGAATATCCTTTCCTTTGCCCCGGGCATATGCCCAGCCAAGAGCAGAATAATAATTTCCTGCATCATCCAGTTTATTCCGGTCATGATAACAGATCATCCTTGCACTGCAGGAGAAGGCCTTCTTATGACGCTTTATAGCTGCCAGCATTTCCCCCACAAAATTCTTATCTACTTCTGTATCGTTATTCAAAAGGAGCACATAAGGTGTCCGTGATGCATAAATCCCCTCATTTACAGCTCTTGAAAAGCCGAAATTATCTGGCAGCTCCACAATGTGTACCCAGGGAAAGTTCCCCATTACAAAGGCAACGCTTCCATCTGAGGATCCATTGTCCACCAGAATGGTCTCAAAATTCTGAAACGCCTGCTGCTCCAGGCTTGAAAGCACACCCTCCAGATATGCCATCCCATTATAATTGGGAATAATGACTGATACTTCCTGCATAATGTCTTCTTAGTCTTCCTCCTTTTTGCCGGTCATGCCCGGAAGTGGTCTTAAAGAATAATTCCACTTGGTCAGGGAAAGATTCTTATTATAATTGGGATCACCGTTCTTCAGAATATCGATCCAGTTACATCTCATATATTCGATTTCCCGCTGGAAACGTCTGACTTTCACCTCATTGTTCTCTGCTCCGCGGGTCTTGGATTCCATATGGTAAAGCCTTGCATAAGGATCATAAACCACCAGATAACCTGCTTTCGTAGTCTTCAGGCACAGATCCACATCGTTAAAGGCGACTGCAAGTTCTTCTGTGAAGCCGCCCACTTTGTCAAAAGCACTGCGCTTCATCATCATACAGGCTGCAGTTACAGCGCTCATATCCTGTAAAATAGACGCCTTGTGGAGATATCCGGTACGATCCGCAGGCATATCCACAAACATATGACCTGCAATTCCACCAATTCCGATCACACAGCCTGCGTGCTGGATGGTATTGTCCGGATAGATCAGTTTCACACCTACTGCTCCCACTTCTCTTCGCTGACACACCCCCAGCATTTCTCCCATCCAGTCCTCTGTAATGACCGTTACATCATTATTCAGAAAAAGGAGATATTCACCTCTGGCATTTTTAACCCCAAAGTTGTTGATCGCGGAATAGTTGAATTCCTTTTTCCAGCAGATCAGATGGATCCTGGGATCCTCTGAAATCTTCCTGTAATAATCAAAAATCTCATCTGTAGTGCTGTTATTCTCCACGATAATGATCTCATAATTGTCGTAGAGTGTGTTCTTCTTAATAGATTCCAGGCATTTCTCCAGAGTTTCCTTCTCGTCTTTATTGGGAATGATAATGGAAACAAGCGGATGTCCCTGTACCGGGTATTTCACTCTGTAAAATCCAAGATCCGGAGTATGGCTTACAGTGCCTTTTACTCCAGTCCTCTCAAGATGCGCCTCGATAGCACGTTTGCCTGCTTCAAAAGCGTACATCTTACTTGCAGGATTATCAGCAGTAGATGCCTTGTGGGTACGCCAATGGTACAAAATCTCCGGTACATGCACCACTTCCCTGGCTTTTTCCACACAACGGAAAATAAAATCATAGTCCTGTGCACCGTCAAATTCCCTGCGGAATCCGCCCACTTCTTCTACCAGCTGCCGCCGCACAACAAAAAAGTGACAAATATAGTTATTGGAACGAAGCAGATCAATATTAAAATCTGGCTTCAGATGCGGCTGAAAATGCTCGTCCAGTTCAGCAGTCACTTTATCCTCATCTGTGTATACTGCATCCCCGTGCTCATGCTGGTTCAGTGCATTCACAACCTCGTAAAGAGCATTTGGCGCAAGAAGATCATCATGATCCAGAAGCCCTACAAATTCTCCCTTTGCCATGGCAAATGCAGCATTGGTGTTCTCTGCAATCCCTTTATTCTCAGTGAGCTCCTGCCAGCGTACTCTCCTGTCCCTGCTGCTGTATTCTTCCAGCACTTTTCTCATAGACTGATCTTCCGGACTTCCATTGGCAATGCAAAGCTCCCAGCTCTCATAGGTCTGTGCTTCCAATGAATCAATCATCTGCCGCAAGAATAATTCCGGAGTACGATAAGCCGGAACTACCACGCTGATAAGAGGTGCGTAAGCAAATTTTTTCTTTCTTTGTTTGTCAAGGACCGTCTGGTCCGGCACATATGCCGCGTACCAGGGACCATAAGGGATCTCCTCCGGCTCAAAGCGCTCGTGCAGCCGTATCCAGAACTCCCTGGGACCATAATGCTTCAGATACAAAAGTCCCTTCTGGATCATGTAAGGAGATAATTTTTTGAAGAAACGAGACCACTGGATCCGTCCCTCTGATCCGTTTTTATCGCTCATATTAAAATCCTTTGCTTTTATAATGACCCTATTTTAACATTGAAGAAACAATTTTGCAAGGAAGCTGTAAAAGAAAGGTTGAATTGAACCACATTTTAGGATATGATTATATTTGTATTATATTTTTTTATTTTACAGGAAAAATATACTATATGTTATACTTGCAGCAGAATTGTATCTGCACTGTCAGAAAGAGTGTTACGATGCTGTTCACAGACATCACTGCAGATACCATTATTTTAATACAGGAGTTCATTATACTATGAAAAAGCGAAAGATAACCTCAGTTTTTCTGGCTCTTGGTCTTTTCGCATCTCTTCTTTTCCAGGTTCCCATATCTGCAGAAGAGGCAGACCAGAGTGCAGCAGTTGAAGCATCAAGTACCATATCTACCAATTCCATTTCCGGATGGCCCCAGGCTTCCGATATTTCTTCTGAAGCGGCTGTAGTCATGGAGAATACCACCAATACCATTCTCTATTCCAAGAATGCAGACGAAGTACTTTTCCCCGGAAGTACAGTCAAGATCATGACTTGTCTTCTGGCTCTTGAAAATACACAGCTCACAGATGAGGTTACCATGACCGCCACCGGAGTTTCCGGTGTCACAGACGGTGGTGCCAGTATTTCCTCACAGGTTGACGAAGTCTTCACTGTAGAGCAGTGCCTGTATGCCATTATGGTTGCCTCTGCCAATGATATTGCACTGCAGATTGCAGAGCATGTAGGCGGTTCTGTAGACGGCTTTGTCCAGCAGATGAATACCCGGGCACAGGAGCTTGGATGTACCAATACCGTATTCACGAATCCCACCGGACTTCCGGATGACAACCAGCACACTACAGCCCACGACATGGCGCTGATCATGCAAGCCGCCATCCAGAATGAGTCTTTCAGAACCATCGCAGCAGCCACCAGCTACACGATCCCTGCCACCAATAAAGCGGCAGCCCGTAACCTGACCAGCAAATTCACCATGACAGATACTGGCAGCACTGGATTTTACGAAGGATGTATCGGCGGTAAGGAAGGTTATACGGAAGCCTCCGGAAGTACACTGGTATGTGCAGCCCAACGAAATGGCATGACTCTGATCAGCGTAGTCCTGAAAGGTGCTTCCGGTCAGACAGCTCCTGATGCAGCCTCTATTCTCAATTATGGATTCGATCAGTTTGTAACTTTATCCCTTGGAGACAGCGATTTCAGCATTATCTCCGGCGGTGACGTAGTAGTTCCAGCCGGCACCGGTGCCGATAGCCTTACCACAGAAGATTCCCAGAACGGCGACCAGATTGACCGCACCTACCTTTTTAACGGCACTTCTGTGGGATCTGCAGTCCTTGAAGTTGTTCAGTCTGATGATACTGCTTCCGTCCAGGAAGGTCAGCAGCACATGCAGGCGGCCAAGGACTACTCCGATAATCACACTGAAATTCCGTATTTTGTAATTGCCGGTGTATTCTTACTTCTTCTGATTCTTTTGATCTGGAGGATCGTGAAAATTGTAAAATCCTAATAAAAAGCCCAGTCAGGACAGGGTATCTTCCTCTCCCGACTGGGTTTTTATATTAGTTCTGCATCAAACTATTTCATCCTTCTTCTCATACGCCATCCTGAATGCACAATCCCCTCTCACAATACTCAGATTCGGATTGTAATACGGATCACCCTTTTTCAGAAAATCTCCGTAACGTTCCCGGAAATGATCCACCTCTTTCTGAAGACGCGCCTTCTTCTCCGGCGTATTCTCCAGTCCGCGTGACTTAGATTCATAATGGTACAGGCAGGCCTCCGGAGTAAATACAACCAATTTACCAAGTGCCCTTGCCCTAAGACAGAAGTCAATATCATTCAGTCCCACTGCAAAGCTTTCATCCAGCCCATGAAGTTCCTCAAAAACGCTTCGCTTCACCATCAGACAGGCGCCTGTTACTGCACTCTCATCCTGTGTAGTTGCCAGTCTCCACAAATATCCTGTGGCATATCTGTCATATCCGGTAAGAATATGTCCTGCAAAACCTGCGATTCCTACCACGACACCAGCATGCTGAACCGTATTATCCGGGTAAAGGAGCTTGGCACCTACAATGCCCACATCCTCTCTCTGGCAATAGCCCATCATGTTCTCCAGCCACTCTGGAGTAATAACCTCTGTATCATTATTGAGCAGAAGGAAATAATCTCCATCCGCATATTTTGCACCAAAATTGTTGATTGCTGAATAGTTGAAGGGACCATCCCATGTAACCACTTTTACCTGAGGATACCGCTTCTCAAGTTTCTCATAATAGTGGAAGGTCTCTTCCCTCTCACTGTTATTCTCAATTACGATAATCTGGATATTTTTCCAGGTGCTCTTCTCCAGAATGGAAGTCACACATTTATTCAGATCCTCTGTATGATCCTTATTCGGAATCAGAATGGATACCTTCGGGTCACCCTCTATAACAAAACGGGTTCTGAAAACGACCGGGCATCCAGTGTATTCCACCTCTGCCTTAATTCCCATGCGCTCATAATGCCCTGCAAGTGCCTTTTCTCCTGCGATCACTGCATATGGCTTGTCATCCGGATTTCCCGCTGTGGAACCCTCATGGCTTCTCCAGTGATACAGAATTTTGGGAATATGGCGGATTTTCTCACTGTCTGTATGCTCCGTGCAGCGAAGCAGAAAATCAAAGTCCTGAGAACCGTCATATTCTGGCCGCAGAAGCCCTGTTCGGTCGAGAAGCGTTCTCTTTACAACCACCAGATGGCAGATATAATTTACGCAGCACAGATAATCAGGGTTAAAATCCGGCTTAAAATGAGGGAAAAGCCGATTTCCTCTTATATCAATAATATCCTCATCAGAATAAATAAGATCCGCCTCCGGATGCTGTGAAATCTCCTTTGCCATCTGATAAAAAGCTTCCTCTGCCAGGGTATCATCATGATCTGCAAATGCAATATAATTTCCAGTGGCAATTCCAATAGCAGCATTTGTATTGTCTGAAATCTGCAGCTGTTTGTCATTGAAAACAACTTTGATCCTTGGATCCTTTTTCTGATACTCTTCCAGAATACTGCGGATTGGAGAATCTGCTCCGCTTCCATCTGAAAGACAAAGTTCCCAGTTACTGTATGTCTGCGCCAGCACAGAATCCACAAGAGCCTTCAAAAGATACTTATCCGTCTTATAGAGAGGAACCACAAGGCTAAACTTAATGTTCTCCTGAAAAACAGTCTTTCTCTGCTGATTCAGTTCTTTCTTAGTAACCCTGTTCTCCTTCAGCCAGGTCTGGTAAAGACCGTCTCCCTTGCTCAACGCTTCCAGCTTGATCAGAGACTTCCGGATCACAGTATGAATACCATTGGAACGATAATTCTCCATTGCCTTTTTCGAATAAAGGCTGGCTTTTGCCTTAAAGCGTTCGCCCTTTGAAATACCAATCTGGTAGACTGCCTTTTTTCCGTTCTCATCCTTTGCAACAAGATAAGCCTTCTTTCCAGATACATTTTCTGCCTGGATATGGAATCCGCAATCCTTATTCACTTCGCATTCCCGAAACATTTCAGCCACGTCCATTCGGGTATTCCGCTTCAGGGTTATTTTCACAGGCTTTTTATTTTCATCATATACCTGCAGGGAAACCGGTGTGGTTCCTACTGCCCAGCCGGCAAGGATAACCTTCTTCTGTTCTCTGACTATAGATTCCCCATCTACAAAAAGCTGAGGTTTTCCCTGTTTTCTCATAAGATCCGGGGTTTTCATCTTATACCAGAGGAAACGCTCCTTTCCATTAACAGCGTACACCTCAAGTTTTTTGTAACTCTGCAGATTTTCAGGCAGGGTAACTAATACCTCCACCCATTTGCCTCCTGGATTTTTCGTCTCCACAGCCCTCATAAATCCGGTCATCACAGTAATCAGGTTTGCCTCAGAAAGAAGGCGGATACCATCCAGATAACACTCTATATCTGCTTCCTTTGAAACCCTTCCTGTGATCATATATTTGCAATTATCATTCAAAAGAAACCGTTCTTTTTCAACCAGCATTACCTTTTGATTCATTCTACTTTCCTTTCTTTGCAGAAGATTCCCGACCATTTTTCAGACGGTCCACTGCTTCTCTCGCCCGCTCTCCAAGCACTCCTTTAAGACTATGGCTTCTCACCTCAAGGGCACGGATCTCATTCAGCATATCTTCTTTTGCCTCATCAATCTCCAGGTTCAGTGTAAGATTCTTAGCACCTTCCGGAACCTCTATATCTACAATGCAGGGATCAAACCGTGAAAGGAAGGCCCAGCTGCCGCAGATTGTTCCATCGGGTGTCAGAACCCCATCCATGGAAGCAGGCATCCTGTCAAAGCGGATTGCTGCAAGATGTACCGTACACGGATGATCACCTGGATCAATTCTTATAAACCTGCAGCTTTTCGGCAGATTCAAGGTGCATTTTACCTTTCCGGCCATAATAGGCCTTTTTACAGAACTTGCTTCGGAATACATACCTCTTTGTTCCGCGAAATATACCTGCAGCGGTCCCAGATTACTCAGGGACAAATATTCCACCCCTGGAGTCATTGTGGCATACATCTCCCTCATAGGAACATGCGTGCCTGTGATATATACCTGAAAACCGCTTTCCATTCTGGAAAAACTGGTTCTCATCACTTCTGAAATACCAAATTTCTCATAAAATCCGGCTGCATTCAGCACTTCACGCACTTTATGCGTCTGTATATAGTAATGGATGATCCGATACAGTACAAATTCACAGGGAACAGGAAACTCAAATGTCCATTCATAGTCCAGAAGTGTATATGGACGGGTCATTACAACATTGTCACAGATCATATCAATATTCGTAACATCTGTACATGTCAGTCCGCCAGGCATAGGCACATCACCGAAAACATTTTTGAATTCCTCAGTTATTGTGAACGGCTTTTTGCTGTGAAGCTTCTGTACGTTTTCCAGATATTCCGTAAAAATTTTCTCAGCTTTTTCCTTTTCTCCCTTTCCCAGCAGATCATCCAGATATTCTGCAAGATTCTCCTGTTCCAGATACTCAAAATAAGCACAGTCTTCGCCTATCTCGCACTTGTTGCTCAGAAACGGAACTTCCCCATACATCTGATCAAGCTTCTGATTCCATTTTTTCATGCGAAGAACATGTTCTTTTCCTTCCGGATACAGCCATTTTTTCTCCAGCCATCTTTTCCCATCTTCTTCCACAATGTCAGTGCGAATTGCGAAGGAACGGCTTCTTTCATTGGAATATTTACTGAAAATAATCTCTTTCATTTGTTTTCCTTCCTTTCCACAATCACCAGGAATGAATTGGAAAATTCCTGAAAAAGTCCTGCATCAGTGAGGGAATCGTATACTTTTCCCTCATTGAACAATTGTATTCTGTTACGGTCAAAATTGCAGAAATTATCCCGAAGCTCGCCTTTCTTCGGCAGACGCTTGTCTGAATAAATAGTCATCGGGAATTTATAATCCGGATATGGATAATAGAAAGTGGTCTTAAATTCACCAGCCTGGTCAATAATATCAGACAGTTCCTTTCTGGAAAAAGTCCGCACACTTCTGGTATCCGGATAGTTCTCCAGTCCTTCAAAATATTTTCCCACATGATCTTCGGTGCAGCCGGCCCAGTATTTCAGGCCAAGCCGGTTCTCAATCGCGATCACGATTCTGCCTCCCAGTGCCAGATGGCGGGCAATGCGTCGGAGCATTTCCACATAAGGCTGTGCTGTCCCGATATAGCCCTGGGAATATTCAAACACACCGATCAGGGTAATGTAATCATATTTCTCAGTAAGGCTACTCTCCACATCCTGAAAATTTCCTACCATAATTTTCACATTATCACATTCGCGATTTCGATATGCATTGATGGTGCTGCGCATTTTTGACAGATCGATACAGGTGACACTTTTGGCTTTTCGCGCGAGAACTCCTGTGATCGGTCCACATCCGGACCCGATTTCCAGAACCTTCTGTTCTTTTGTGATAGGAAGCCACTCCAGAATATTCTGGCGAATATGTGAAAAATGATAAAGGACCGGCCAGCTGTTTCGCTCATAGATCAACTGGTTTAGTTCCTTCTCCTGATAATTTTTCGCAATTTCCAGAAGTTCTTCTTCCACAGGACCATCACTGTACAGATCCTCGCCTGGGTAATATTCATAATCTAATGTTACGTTTCCGATTTTTTCCTGCATATTTTATTATTCCTCTATCCACACTTTGGAATTCATATCGTAGAATCCAACTGTATTTTTGGAAGAAACCACAGTTATGTTGCATGCATCATATAAACGATGGAATACGGTAAAATCTCCATTCCGATAGCCGGTACAGCCAAAGGAGAGAAGATATTCCCCACCCTGCATATCCATTTTCTGCTCAAAAACCACTACACACTCATCCCCTGCGTCTGTGTGTTCCACATTCACACCTTCATACATAGTGTTGGTTCCTGTGATCTCAGTTCCCTGAATATTCTTGAATGTGAAAGCCATAATAGGCTGCTGAATGCTTTCATGAAAATGAATGCGCATTTTAATCTGAAATTTAGACCCCTTCTCGATCGTGTTGGTCTGAAGGCTCTTGGAATCCATTACAACGAAGTCTGTGATCTCAGCCTGTTTTTCCCCATACTCCAATGTGTTCGGGTTCACAAGGAATCCCTGTTTCCAGTCTTCTTTCTTTGTCTCTGAGCCTTCTGCCTGTTTCACCGGATCCTGATGTACCAAAAGCTGCTTATACATGTCTACCATAGCTTTAGGCGTACCCTCGTCCAGCATGACACCCTGATTCAAAAGAATAACACGATCGCAGTATTTGGAAATGCTTCCCAGGTCGTGACTTACAAACAAAATAGTTTTGCCCTGTTTCTTAAATTCCTCAAACTTATGATAGCATTTCGCCTGAAAAAATACATCACCTACAGAAAGTGCTTCATCCACTACCAGGATCTCCGGATCTATGTTGATAGCCACAGCAAAGGCCAGGCGTACAAACATACCACTGGAGTAGGTCTTTACCGGCTGATGGATAAAGTCACCAATATCTGCAAAACTGAGGATTTCATCCAGCCTTGCGTTGATTTCTTCTTCGGAAAAGCCTAACATGGTACCATTCAGGAAAATATTTTCCATACCAGAATATTCCGGATTAAATCCGGCTCCCAGTTCCAGAAGAGCCGAAATTCTTCCATTTACGGTTACGGTTCCGGTTGTAGGAGCCAGTACACCGGTAATAATTTTCAGAATAGTGGATTTTCCGGAGCCGTTTGTTCCAATAATACCAACGCATTCTCCTTCTCCAATATCAAAACTAACATCCTTAAGTGCATAATGCTCTTTATACAGCTTCTTACGACTAAGCCCCAGAGAATCCTTCAGGCGATCCAGTGGTCTGTTATAGAGCTTATACATCTTGGACAAATTTCTTATTTCAATGGCGTTTTTACTTTCCACGTTGTTTCCTTTCTTTTCTATCCGCATCATAACTGCTCAGTTCTTCTACAGTTCTGTACTTCATCGAACATGTCTCATGAGCCGTTACCTTTCCTCTTCGCTGAATACATTTCGATTCATAACTGCTTTTCTTCTTTTTACAGAACATCTGCAAAATGAACCCGAAGCCGCTTAAAAATCCAGTTTCCAAACAGGAAGCAGCAGATGGCAAATACCCAGAAATATAATGTCCAGACTGGTCTTTCGAAGAACCAGCGCTTGATAATAAATGCGTCACGATATCCTGATACAATATAAAATACAGGATTCAGCTGAAGAATTTTGTATAGAAGGCTGTTGGTACCGATCATGCTCTCTGACACCCACATAATAGGAGTCAACCATACTCCAACCTGTAATCCGATACCAATAATCTGGTTCAGATCGCGGAAAAGGACTGCAATTGCGCTGGTAGCATAGCAAAGTCCCAACACAAGAAAAAAGACGCATGCACTATAATACAATATCTGAAGGTAGTACCAGTCAGGAAATCTTCCGTTACATATATAAAGAATAATTGCCAGAAGTACAAAAAAGCCATGTACAAATAAAGCGGAAATTATTTTTACCACTGGAAGGACGCTAATGTTGAACACTACCTTTTTTACAAGGTAATTGTATTCCAGAAGCGAATTGGTACCTCCGGAAAGCGCATCAGAAAAGAAAAACCAGGGCACAATACCAGCTACCAGATAAAGCACAAAAGGGACTCCCAGTTCATCTGTGTTGGACCGGAACCCCACTGAAAATACAAACCAGTATACCAGAATTGTTACCACTGGCTGAACGAAAGCCCAGAAGGTTCCAAAATAAGAACCTGCATATCGGGTCTTGAAATCATTTTTTGCCAGTTTCATAACCAGCCGGCGGTTTTTATATAAATCCGCCGGCAGGGAAAAAATAGACTTAAGCATTTACAGTCTCCTATCTGTTAAGTTCCTTAAAGCTGCCCCATTTCTGATCCTTGTCAGAGAAGATCAGCTCCATACCTTCCGGAATCGGCCACTGTACATTGATGTCCGGATCATTCCAGATCAGACCGCCCTCATCGTTTGGATGATAAAAATCGGAGCATTTATAAGTAAACTCCGCATTCTCAGAAAGAACCAGGAAGCCATGTGCAAATCCTTTCGGAATAAAAAACTGTTTCTTATTCTCTGCTGAAAGAACAACTCCGTACCATTTTCCATAAGTTTTGGAGCCCTCTCTTAAATCTACAGCCACATCAAACACTTCTCCGTTTACTACGCGGACAAGTTTGTCCTGTGGATAATGAAGCTGGAAATGGAGACCGCGAAGAACACCATAACGTGAGCTGGACTGATTATCCTGTACGAATTCTACGTCAATTCCTGCCTCTTTGAAGTCATTGTAATTGTAAGTCTCCATAAAATAACCTCTGGAATCTCCAAATACGGTTGGCTCGATTACTTTTAATCCTTCAATATCATCACAATTTGTTACTTTAATTTTTCCCATTTTCTTTTCTCCTTATTTATCTTTCATTTTATATTCAGTCAAATTTACAGTCTTATCGACTTCTTGGAACGTGTTTAAAAAGGTTTTCTGCAAGATGTGCGTCACAATTTGTGGGAGATCTTTCAAACACGCTCTAATATACATGATTCCGTCTGATAAATCAAGATTATTGGTTACTGTTACTGGTCATCCTATCTGTATTGTTTGGTACATACACCATTTTTGTTAAATACGGAAACGAGTCCATCTGCACTGGTCAGGCTCAAGTTCTGCGCACGTACTCCTGCGCCAGCACCCGTTCCGCGGTAGAAATAATATTTTTTTCCTTTGATAGTGTACCAGCCCTTATAAGCCTTTCCATTTTTTCCAAAATAATAAGTATTCTTCCTGCCATTCTCTGTGAGGGTGATAAACTTGTTCTTTGCACGGTAACCTTTACTTCCAAAATAGTAAATGCTGCCGTTGGCTGCTACATATTTGTAATTCTTTTCCATGGCAAAGGATGTAGTGCTGAAATAATAATATTTCCTGCCCACCTTGCGCATACCTGTCAGGGCTTTGCCATCTGCTCCGAAATAGTAGGTCTTGCCTTTCTTTGTCACAACTTTATTTTCTACACGTACGCCGTTTTTGTCCACGTAATAAGCAGTGCCGTCTTTCTTGATCAGCTTGCTTTTATATAAGTGTCCGTCTACGGAACTAAAGCAGTAATACTTGCCATCAATTTCCAGCCAGCCTTTGGCCTTTTTATCATTTGTGTAGTAATATTTTCTGCCTTTAACAGTGGTCCAGCCATTCTTGTGAAGCTTGGGATCTGAATATAAAGGCTGTTTTGCAGGGGTATAGCCTTCCTGAGAATTCCATCTGGGAACAACCTTGGTTGTATAATCTACATAGCCAAAGTTCAGATCCACATTGTTCTCTTTTGGAACACCGCTGATCAGCTTCTTGGTACTGATCATACCTGGAACTTCATCACCAGCTGTGCACTGCCAGATGGTGTATTTGTATTTGCTGGCGCTCGGTGCAAGAATTGTATCTCCGTAGCTTGCAATCCAGACATCCAGACCGGAGCCTTCCAGAACGTTCCAGTCTACAAAATTATTATACCAATTCAGATTCATGTAGAGAATTGGTGTATATCCTGCCTTGCGGATCTCATCACAGAATGTGAGAGCAATCTGGGAAATTTCCTTTCTGGTCAAGGTTCCCAATGTAGCTTCATCTTCCAGGTCAAAAGCTACCGGATAGGAAACCTTATGTCCCTGCATCTGACGAATAGCCAGCTGCGCTTCAGCAAGTGCTTCTTTGTTTGTCTTGGCAAGACTGTATACATAAGTTCCCACCGGCACATCTGCTGCTTCTGCCTCAGTCATATTATAGTCATAATAATCATCCAGATGTCTGGTTCCATAGGAAATACGCACAAAGGCAAAATCCAGATCTTTCTTGGCTTCCTTCCAATTGATCTTTCCCTGCCATTCTGAGACATCCATGCCTCTGGTAATGGCTCCTTCTACTTTCTTTCCGCTTCCATTGTAGCAGACTCCGTCAATTTTGTGCCATGCCTTTGAGCTTGTCTTGGAAGAGGAATCTCCTACACTTGGTGCCAGATGCGCATCTGGTGAAACATTTTCAATATTATATGGCTTATTTCCTGCATTGGCACTTACATCTGCAGTTGGTCCTGCAATTATTGCAGTTCCAAGCATAGCTGTAAATAAACCGGCAGACAGCCATTTTTTCCATTTTCCCATATCTCCTCCTGATAAACAGTTTCAGGTTACGTTCCTTACCGGACCAGTAGTGTTTACCGTTTACCCTTATTCGCTTGTTTCTTACAAGATGTTAAAAATGTGTTACTTTGTTATTATACAGTTTCCATTTTCAAATTTCAATGTTATTCTCCAAAACAGTAAAAAGGTGCCTTAAAATCATCAAATCTGATAATTTTAAGACACTCTTTTTGGCTTTTTATGTCGTTTTTTTATCAACAACTATCTTTCAGAGTAAGCTATTAAGCTGCCGGATCGGTCGGATCGTAGTATCCGCCATTCTTAATTCCCCTCAGCGGTGTAATTGCGCGACGTCCCAGCGGTCCTTTGAATACCTCATCAGATTTATAGGTTCCATCGAAAATATAAATAGTGGAACCATTGCAGTTCTCATATACCCATTTTGCATCGGCAACACAGGTACGGATACAGCCATGGGAAGCTGGGCTTCCAAGCTTAAGATATGCACTAACCGGCAAATTATAGCTGTTTGCTGAGCCGCATGCAATAGAATGGACGAAAATTCCGCCCTGACCAGCACCATCTACATGAGTACCATACTGTCCCCAGGACGGTCCCATAAGCGCCTGCCATCTGCTGTATCTTGTCAGTTTATATCTACCTGTCGGAGTATCTGTTCCAGGATTGCCTACTGAAACACGAATGGTCTTAACCGGAATTGTACGGTTCGCATCTGCATAAATTGTCATAACACCATTTACACGATCCACTTCAACTGTATATCCGGATTTGTAAATATTTGTCACGTCATTGATTCTGTAACCATTCTTATCAAAGTAATACAGCTTGCCATCAATCCACTTGGATTCATTTTGTACAAAGCCCTTCTTATCCGGGTTAATGTAACGAACCAGATTCTGGGAATTGTCTACAACCACCCAGCCTGTAGTGAACTTACCAGTGGCATCTACATATCCGTATTTTTTGCCTTTCTTCACGAATGCATTCTTCACAAGACTCATATTCTTGAAGTAATACCAGTTTCCATCAATCTTCTGCCATCCGCTCTTGCGAAGTACACCCTTAGAGTCTGCAAAATATGTTTTTTTCTTGTAAACAAACATTTCATTCTTAACCATCTGGCCATTTCTTGTATTAGATGTAGATGGTTTAAAGAAATAACTCTTGCCATTGATTACGGTAACTCCGCTGGCAAGTCTTCCGTCAGCTTTGAAATAATATCCGTTTCTCAGTGTATTGGCGTAATGATTTCCTTTTTTATTGAACAGGAACCAGCCATAGAATTTCCCCTTAGAGGTGGTTACTTTCTGCCATCCGGTTTTCTTCACAATCCGGCCAGCAGTAGAACCAAAATAGTACATTCTGTTTCCAGCCCCAGGACAGCGGTGCCATACCTTTTTCCATGTTGCTCTTGCACCGGTTTCTGTTACATAATATTGTTTCTTTTTATAAGTGACAATACGATTCTTATAAATGCAACCATTCTTATCTGTCAGATAATATTTGCCATCTGTGGCTTTCTTCATAGTCTTCTTAAGAAGATAGCCATTCTTATCGATCAGATAGGAATTTTCCGCATCTTTATGTCCGTCAAGATCTGTTACAATAACGCCATGAACCATAAGCTGTCCAATCTTACTGCTGTCCAGCTCACCGGAATCATAATATTTCCACTGCTCACCGGCTGTTCCTGCAAAACTCTTCCATCCATCACGGTACATCTTTCCTGGAATTTCCTGATCTGTTTCTGCTGGCTGGAAGTAGTACTGTGCAGCTACTCCGTTTACTGTCAGAGTAACATCCCCTGTACGTGGTGTTCCATTCTCATCCAGACAATAATACTCATCATTGATCTTATAATATCCTGTATATGTATTATTTGCCTTGGCGGCTTCATCCAGCTGTGCGGTGGTTAATGCCTTACCATCTGCGCCATAATAATGGAAGTTTCTGCTTTCTTTGTTCCACAACCAGTAATCCTTCTTCATCTGACCAAGTGTGGTCTTCCACGGTACCAGTGCAGCACCCTGTCCATTATATTCTGTATATGCCTGTGCACTATCGGAAGCTGTAAAATAGAATTCACCAACAGCCCCATTTGCACTCTCCGTTCCAGCTAAAGTCTTAATGCCAGTAACCAGAAATCCATTGGCATCAAACAGATAACTTCCTGTATGAACTGCTCCAGCCTCGTTTCTTGTAGTAATCTCTACAATTCCATCTGCCGCAGTATAATATTCAGCCTGAGCAGTTGTTCCTTCAGCCTCTACACTTTCCGTACCTGCTGCTTCGCCATTCTCCTGGACTTCATCAAAAGCCTGAATCTCATCAGAACCAGCCACATTCTGAGCCTCAGCAGCTGCACTTACAGCTGATTTCTTCTTGCGAAGCTTAAAACCATCAGCTGTCTGCTCCCATTCTTTCCAGTCAAATACTCCGTCTGAATTATCTGCCTGTACTTCCTGAGTCCCATCCAATGTGCCTTCAGGAACAGCTTCAAATCCATCTACCGGAGCAGTACTTCCATTCTCCTCCACTGTTTCACCTGAAGTAAAGCCATCGAAAAAACCATCTGTACTTTCTCCTGAATTTTCGCTGTCTGTATGTTCTTCCTTGTCCTGGCTTTCCTGTACCTGCTGCTCCTCAGCTGCTGCCGTATCTGCAGGCACCTCTGTATCCTCAGACGGCTGTACTGCTTCGGCTCCGTCTTCTGTTTGCACATCTGCTGCCTGTTCAGATGTAAATCCGGATTCAAATCCGCTATCCAAAGCTGCGGCTGGAACTTCCAGACCCATGGACACACTTAACATAATCCCTAAAACTGCGGCTGCTACTCTCTTTTTCACTTTTATGCCTCCCTATTGTAACGTTGTAAATCTTATTCTCCTAAACCATTGTTGATAACAGTTACAAGATTTCTTAAAGCCTCTGTTTCGTCCTCGCCTTCGCAAAATATAGTAATCTCATCACCACATTTCACACACGCGCCCAGAACACTGAGCACGCTTTTGGCATTGGCAGACCCCTGACCATACTGAAATGTTATAAGAGATTTATATTTCATAGCTTCCTTACAAAGAATGCCTGCCGGTCGTAAATGAAGGCCGGAAGGATTGTTCACCCTTACTTTCTCACTTACCATAGTTTCTCTCCCTTATTGCTGCTGTTCTCTGGATCCATGGCAATATATTTTGCCAAACGTTATCCGTAAACAACAGCTCATTCATTATTAGTATCTGAATTGGAAACTTCTGATATAGTCACATCTGCAACCACATCATCCAGAAGTTCAAATCCCTTAGGCAGCTTCACAGTCACAGGGATCTGATAGCTTCCTACTTCCATATCCTTCAGATCAACAGAAGCTTTCACTTCGTCAAGATTAAAGTCATCAAGCTCTCCAGCTGTTGCTTTCACGCGGATTTCAATCTTATCTGTTCCAAATGTTACCAGAAGATTATCAGCAAGGTTATCTACCGTAACCTGATTGGAGGGAAGACCATATGAATGACTTCCAATAGGTAAAATACTTACCTTCACCCAAACGTCCTCACTGGTTCCGCTTGTCAGCTTCACATCCTCAGGAAGCACATCTTTCAGGCTGACTTTCTTCTCAATATCAGTTGTCTCTCCTGTAATATCAATATCAGTACCGCCTATCCAGATCGTGTTGTCATTCTGCTTCAGAGTCTCCAATGCCTCATCTGTTCCCGCAATACTTACAGTATCCGGAACAGTAGTCACACTCTCCACCTGATAGCCATCTGCCGGCACACCTACATAGTCCGCACCAATATTAACGCCTGTGCGAATCTTCCAAAATTTAGTTGTAACAACAACTTTGGTATTATCTATGGTGAGATAAGCCATTCTTCCGGCAAGACTGTCCTGATTCTTATCAATAATATTCAGTTCTGCCTCTTCGGAAAAATCCTTTGTTCGGCCATCAACATCAACGGTCGCATTTACTTTATCAATTTTATTCACAAGAGATTTCGGACCTGTAATTTTAACTTTCTCCGGACTTGCAGTCTGAGAACCAACCTCGTAGCCCTTGCCCGGCTGGCTGGAACCGTAATTTACATTAACCAGAAACTCCTGTGTTACTTTTTCTTCCAGTCTGACACTGAGATACTGTGGTGTCACTTTAATATTCTCGGGGCTGATTCCCGGACAGGAGGCAGTGATCGGAACCATAACCGGATCTGTATCAAGGCTTCCTGCCTGCTGCAGATCTGCCGTCAAGGTTATATTGGTCTGAGTAATCCTGGAAAGAAGTCTTCTCTCTCCTGTGATTGTAACCCTTATAGGATCCGGATCATCATCCTGCATACACATCATGTTTGCACTATCCACATAAGCCGTATTCTGGAGTTCTACATTTTCTCCGGCAATGGTGATACTTTTACTGGATACCGGATTGTCCACATTTACCACAATAAACCAGATCAGAAATCCGATGAAAACAGACATGATCTTCAAGGTAAAATTCCTAGTCAGCTTTGTCTTCTTCATGTCTCATTCTTCCTTTCAACAGATGACGCAGTTTACTGTTAGTTACAACCTTTTTATTCTGAGCCTTGATCAATGCAGATCTCAGTTCAGCACTGGTAAGACCTCTGCTGAGCTGTCCGTTCTGGGCCATAGACACCTGCCCGGTTTCTTCTGAAACAATAATTGTCAGGGAATCACTTACTTCACTAATTCCCACACCAGCTCTGTGTCTGGTTCCAAGCTGTTTGCTCAGCTCCATATTGTCGGAAAGAGGCAGATAACAGGTAGCTGCTACAATTCGATTGCCACGCACCAGGACAGCGCCATCATGGAGTGGTGTATTATGTTCAAAAATATTGATCAGGAGCTGACTTGTAAGAACTGCATCCACATTGATTCCTGTGCGCTCATATTCACTTAAGCGGATATTCTGCTCAATGACGATCAATGCGCCAGTTCTTACTTCTCCCATGTCAAAACATGCCTTCACAAGCTCATTGATTGTTTTATCTGTAAACCTTTCCTGTACCTCTTTGCCGGCATCCAAAGGGAAAATAGAAGCCATAAACTTCTTCTGTCCCAGCTGCTCCAGCATTTTCCGAAGTTCTGGCTGGAAAATAACAACAACACTGGTAAGAAGTATAGTAGAAAGATTCTTAATGATCCAGAGGATCGTATTCATTTTCAACACATATGCAAATAAAATAAAAAGGAGTACTATCAGAATTCCCTTCAACAGAGTATAAGCGCGGGTAAACTTGATCCACACCATAAACTGATAGATAAAGAAGGAAATCAGGGCAATCTCCAGTATGTCTGTTACTCCCAGACTGGGCAGGGAGAGTTTTGACAAATATCCTGATAATCTGACTGCCATATCCTGCATAGTGTACTCCTTTCTTTGTTACCATTCACTGCCAAGCAGTAACCTTAAAGATCTTTAAGAGATTCTTCAAGCTTTTTTTCAAAATCAATATCCTTAGCAGCAGGTTTCTCTGCCTGTCTTGGCTTTCTGTCTGCTGCTGGAGAAGCTTTCTTTCTTTTAGGCTTCTCATCCTGTCGGAAGATTGGATTGGCATAAGTACCAGAGTTGTCCTCTGCCTTGCGCTCTTCACGAACAGGTTCTGCATTTATTTTCTTAATACTTCTCTCGGAAGTTGCAACAGAAGCCTTGGGAACTGCTTTTACATAATAGAAGTACTCATCATCCTCATACTCCAGACGCTCTGCACGGCTGTAATCTCCTCCAAATGCAAAGAACTCAAGCACAAGTGCCAGGAGAACAGCTGCAATCGTACAGATCAAAAGCGGAACCATTGCAACAGTTGCATTCAGGTTCATTCCAAAACTTCCAACAAGCATTATAAACACATAGGCAACACCGCCTGTAATAATAGATATCCTCCATGCATGATCAAAAGAGCGGGTACGGATCAGATGTACCAGAAGGATAACTGCTACAAAAGCAACAACTGCAATCCACATTCCCCAGTTCTGTACCAGACCGTCAGCCATGATCTGCAGCTTATCTGTCATCTCCAGATCCGGATTCACAAGAATTGTTGACTGTGATCTTAAAAAACGGATAAAATAATACATAACCACACCGCAGCCAGCCGGAATTGCAGATAAACTGCTCTCCATAAGTCCGCTTCCAATAGGAAGTAATGCCGGAAGGCTGAATGCAAAGGAAAGCGGTGTAAATACAAATGTTACATTCTGTTCACCACTGAACCTCAGGAAAAAGATCATCATCAGAAGGATCAGAACAAGCATAAATGCCGCAATTTCAATTCCAAGTGCATAACTGTGAACAAGGATCAGCACAAAACCAATATACATCATAGCGGAAGACGGCAAAATGGAACAGATCAATGCCAGGATCAGTACTAAAAATACATTATTCAGGCGAGACATATATCCCATATTCGCATTGATCCACAGGAAATAAACCAGTGCAAGAACAAACTTCATTACAGGCAGGATATACATTTCATACTGTCCGTATATTTCTTTTATTTTCTGCTTTAACTCAAGTAATGCTGTCATTTTCTATATCCTCCTGACATTTCACGTCCTGCGAATTTCTTTTCTTCACGAGTATAGATTTTCTCTAATTTCGTCAGCTGAGTGTAATACTGTTTTACACTCTTCTTCGCCTTATGGTACTTCACAGTGTACTGGATATATGTCAGCACAGAATATAATACCAATATCCCTATATATCCCCCCAGGACTACAACTCCAAGAGAGATCAGATCCATCTTGTGCACATTATCCAGCAGATATTCCAAATTATACGCTGCAATCACAGCCAGTATCAATCCATATCCAATTGTTACAAGAAAGAAATTCTTAATCAGCGCCAGACCAATATAGTCACTCCTGTAGTACTTGCTTACTGGAAGATACTTTCTGCCTTCCTGTTTCTCATATACAGCAAGCCGGTCCATTATCTTTACTTTTTCTTCGTTTATCATAAATGGCTCCTTATGCGTTTCTTTTAAAGCTGAAAAGCTATACTCATACAGGATGATTGTATCATATATCCCATGCCATGAAAAGCATTTTTTTACCTGTTGTTTCCAATACACAGCGTGAGAAAATATACATGGGATGCTCCCTTTTCCAGCAGAAGCTTTGCCAGCACATCCATGGTACTTCCAGTAGTATATACATCATCAATAAGCAAGATACGCATTCCTGCAGGATTTCCTACAACCTGAAAAGCTTTTTGAAGATTCTTCTTTCTTTCAGCCGCATCCAGTTTTTTCTGTGATCGGGTAGCATGGCACTTTTTTAGAATAGCAGTATCTACAGGAATCCCAGCATAACGGGACAGTTCTTTCGCCAGAAGTTCAGCTTGATTAAACCCTCTTATGCGCTGCTTTCTTCTATGAAGCGGAACCGGAATGATTATCTGCGGCTTCCATAATGCAAGCATATCTTTTCCGTAGATATACAATGCTTTTCCATAAAAGCGGCTGTATTCCTGACAACCAAAATATTTATATTTCATTATAGAGTATCTCATCCGGTCATCATAGAGAAAAATCCCGCGTCCCTGGTCAAAAGCGCCTGGATGGGCGCCGCAGTCCCTGCAGTATTCTTCATCTCCATTTACCGGTTTTCCGCATTTGTAACACCGTGGCCCCGATACAGGTCTTAAATCTCCGGCACAGTCCAGACAGATCAACTGATGGCTGTTCCTAAGAATCCTGTGACACAGAGGACACCGTCTTGGATACAACAGATCCAGAAAGTTCCTGTATCCTTGCCCAAAGAGAGCTGTAACGTTTCTGCTGCTTCTCATTGCGGATCATCTCCCCGAAAGTCTCCTCACTTCCAACTACAGTAACACATTTCCTGGCTCTTGTAACACCTGTATACAAAAGATTGCGGTTCATCAGCATCTTGGGGCCGGAAAGGAGCGGCAGAATAACTGCCGGATATTCTGAGCCCTGGGATTTATGTATGGTTATAGCATAGGCAAGTTCCAATTCTTCCAGCTGCTTAAAAGAATAGTCAGCGAAACGTCCATCCTCAAATTCCACAGTGGCAGTCTCTGCAAATTCATTGATTTCCTTCAGAATGCCAGTATCTCCATTAAATACGCCCACCCCTTCTTCTACAGGAATTCCGTATTTCCCCCGGACTTCCCATTCCAGCTGATAGTTGTTCCGAATCTGCATAACCTTGTCTCCCTCACGGAAAAGCCGTTCTCCAATTTCTTTCTCTTTTTTACCTGATTCTGGTGGATTCAGGTATCTCTGTAAGATCTGGTTCATCCTCTCTACGCCCAGAAGCCCCTTTCGCATTGGAGTCAGAACCTGTATTTCAAAAGGTCTTGCATCCACATACTTCGGCAGTTTCTCCTGAATCAGTGCGATGACCACGCGGATAATAATATCGGCATCATATCTCTTCAGGAAAAAGAAATCGCGGCTTTTGTTATCAAGGGAAACCTGCTCTCCGTTATGGATCTTGTGTGCATTTACTACAATATCACTGTGAGAGGCCTGCCTGAAAATTTTCTTCAGTTCTACTACTGGAAAAACGCCGCTTTGAATAATATCCCGCAGCACATTTCCAGGACCTACACTTGGCAGCTGGTTCTCATCTCCTACCAGAATGATCCTGGTTCCCGCAGTCACCGCAAGAAGCAGTGAATGCATAAGAAAAATATCCACCATAGACATCTCATCAATAATGATTACATCTGTATCCAGCGGATTCTCTGCATTCCGTTCAAAATGAACACCCTGAGACTCTCTGCCATCCTCATCCGGCACACCGTTCAATTCCAGAAGCCGATGTATTGTCTGTGCTTCATAACCTGTAGCTTCTGTCATTCGCTTGGCTGCGCGTCCTGTAGGTGCTGCCAGACGAAGAGTTGCGCCTTCGCCCTCGAAAAAACGAATAATTGCATTGATCGTGGTAGTTTTACCGGTACCTGGTCCTCCTGTAAGTACAAAAAGGCCATTTCCAGCAGCCTCTACAACAGCCTTCTTCTGCATTTCCTCCAAAACAGTACCTGTTTCTTTCTCAATCTGGGCAATTCTTCGCTCCATCATCTGCTCATTCTGTGGATAACGGATATTTAATTCAGTGAGCATTCTTGCTGTATTCAGTTCCAAGCGGTAATACTGGCTTGGATAAACCAGTACCTCTCTGTCATTCTCTTTTAAAACAACATTCCGGTCAATTGCCATATCCATCAGATGTTTCTCCATATAAGAAACATCTACCTGAAGCAGCTGGGAAGCTCTGTCAAACAGTTCGTCCTTCGGAAGATATACATGTCCTTCCCCTGAAGCTTGGAGAAGAGTATACATCATACCGCTGCGGATCCTGTAATCTGAATCTGCATGTATACCAATACGTGACGCAATGGTGTCTGCAATTTTAAAGCCAACTCCCGAGATATCATCTGCCAGACGATAGGGATTCTCCTGAAGCACACTGTATACGGACTGACCATATTTCTGATATATCTTTGCTCCAAGATTCAGGGAAATGCCATATTTCTGCAGAAACATCATGGCTTTTCGCATATCTGCCTTCTCAGTCACCTGTACTGCAATCTCTCTGGCTTTCTTCTCACTGATTCCCTTGACTTCCGCCAGCCTTTCCGGTTCTTCTTCCACTATTCTAAGGGTATCCTCGCCAAAACACCGCACAATTCTGGCAGCAAGTGCTGCACCTACCCCTTTAATCGCTCCGGAACCCAGATAACGTTCCATAGCCTGGGTGTCCTCTGGTGCCTTTTCCGCATAAGACTGGATATTAAATTGTCTGCCGTATATATGATGCTGGGAAAACTGTCCCTCAGCTTCAATGGTCACACCCTGTGTAACGTCAGGAAATGTTCCTACACAAGTCAGCTCTTCCTCTGAATCCGCGGTCTTAAGAACCATAACTGTATATCCATTTTCATCATTACGGAATATGACATGATCTATATAGCCTATAACTTTCTCACTCATTTGTTCTTCTCCTGCCGCCAGCACTAACCAAAGGGCACTGCTAGAATGTGTTTGAAGAAGTATTCCCGCAATCTGCACGCCCCACTTTGCAGAAAGCCTTTTTCAAACACGCTCTAGAACGCAGTACCCTTTTCATTATAGTTTACATAATATTTTATCTTTTGCAAAACAGAATAGCCAAATTATATGTTACTGTTTACGCTTTTCAAAGCAATCAGATTATTCTTCCATCCTGGTAATTACTTCCGCATATTTACCGGTTCCCACCACAACCGCAGACATAGCATCCTGCACAGTCAGAGTGCTTACGCCGGTCTTCTGCTCAATGAGGGTGTCCATTCCATGGAGCAATGCTCCGCCACCTGTGAGAACAATTCCTCTGTCTACAATATCTGCAGCCAGTTCCGGCGGAGTTTTCTCAAGCACTCCGTGCACAGTCTCCACAATCTGATTGGTAGCATCCCTCAATGCAATACGGATTTCTTCTGAAGTCAGAGTTACAACCTTGGGAAGTCCGGTGATCACATTTCTGCCTTTTACCTCCAGCATCCGCGGAGATGCTTCCTGGCAGGCAGTTCCGATTTTTATTTTTATGTTCTCAGCGGCCTCTTCCCCAATAAAAAGGCTGTGATTTTTTCTCACATAGCTCATGATTGCCTGGTCGAAATTATCTCCGGCAACCTTTACGGAAGCAGACACAACAGAGCCAGCCATGGAAATCACGGCAACATCAGTGGTTCCGCCTCCTATATCCACGATCAGATTACCAAAAGGCTTCGTCACATCTACTCCGGCACCAATTGCAGCTGCAATCGGCTCTTCCACAAGAAACACTTCCCTTGCTCCAGCCTGATAAGTAGCTTCCTCTACTGCCTTTCTTTCAATCTCTGTGGTTCCGCTGGGGATACAGATACTGATTCTAGGCTTTCGAAAGGCATGGCGTCCCATTGCCTTGGAAATGAAATACTTCAGCATCTTCTCCATAACCGTATAATCTACAATCACTCCCTGGCGGATTGGCCGGATTACTTCCATATTGGATGAAACATGTCCGGTCATCTGTCTGGCTTCCTCACCGATTGCTTTTATTTTCTCTGAGTTCTTATCATAAACCACTACAGACGGCTCACTGACTACCAGTCCCCGTCCAGTAGAATATACCTGACTGTTTCTGGTTCCCAGGTCAATTCCAATATCACTGGCAGGCATTAAATTCCCCTTTCTCTCAAAACACATTGTCACACTTTCTCTGCAAGAATTGTGCAATAAATGATTACCATTCACAACCCGAACCGTAATCATAAATACCACATTCTGCAGATGTGACTTTATAATTGTCTCATAGATTTTTCATAATTAATAGTCTTCGTACCATTATAAACAAAAATGCTTCAATTGGAAAGAGGTTTATTATCAGAATCACTTCAAATATTTCGCAACATAACGTCCTGTATAAGAAGCTGGATTCTTCGCCACTTCTTCAGGTGTTCCCTTGGCAACAACTGTTCCCCCGCCATCTCCGCCTTCCGGTCCGATATCAATTATATAATCAGCGGTCTTGATCACGTCCAGATTGTGTTCAATTACAACAACCGTATTTCCACCATCCGAAAGTCGACGCAAAATCTCCACCAGTTTCTGAACATCTGCAAAATGCAATCCAGTGGTAGGCTCATCCAGAATATAAATAGTCTTACCTGTACTGCGCTTACTCAGCTCTGCAGCCAGCTTAATACGCTGTGCTTCTCCGCCGGAAAGAGTGGTGGAAGGCTGTCCGAGACGAATATAGGAAAGACCGACATCATATAAGGTCTCTATCTTCCTTCTGATGGATGGAACGTTCTCAAAGAACGTCATTGCCTCCTCAACTGTCATATTCAGTACATCGTAGATGCTCTTATCCTTATACTTCACTTCCAGAGTTTCCCGATTATAGCGCTTCCCCTTGCAAACTTCACAAGGGACATAAACATCTGGCAGGAAGTGCATTTCAATTTTAATAATACCATCACCACTGCAGGCTTCACAGCGTCCGCCTTTTACATTAAAGCTGAAGCGCCCTTTCTTATACCCCTTTGCCTTGGCATCTGCTGTAGCAGCAAAAAGATCTCTGATCTGGTCAAATACGCCTGTATAAGTAGCAGGATTAGATCTTGGTGTACGGCCAATTGGAGACTGGTCAATGGCAATTACCTTATCCAACTGGTCTATTCCAATAATATCATCATGCTTTCCCGGGATCACGCGGGCCCTGTTCAGATCCCTTGCAAGATGTTTATAAAGGATTTCATTGATCAGAGAACTCTTTCCTGACCCGGAAACACCTGTAATGCAGGTCATAATTCCAAGAGGAATATCCACGTCTATATGTTTGAGATTATTCTCTGCCGCCCCCTTAATAGTCAGATAACCGGTAGGTTCCTTTCGTACTTCCGGAACCGGGATTTTCAGTTTTCCGCTGAGATATGCTCCTGTAATGGACTTCGGATTCTGCATAAGTTCCTCAGCAGTGCCCATTCCAACAAGCTGTCCACCATGTTCTCCTGCGCCGGGTCCGATATCTACAATACAGTCCGCTGCGCGCATGGTATCCTCATCATGTTCAACCACTATAAGACTGTTTCCCAGGTCTCTTAAGTGCATCAAAGCACCAAGAAGTTTATCATTATCCCTCTGATGCAGACCAATACTTGGCTCATCCAGAATATAGGCAACCCCGACAAGGCCGGAACCGATCTGGGTAGCAAGACGGATTCTCTGTGCCTCTCCGCCAGACAGAGTACCAGTGGCACGTGCCAGGGAAAGGTACTCCAGACCTACATCTGCCAGGAACCCCACTCTGGCTCTGATCTCCTTTAGTATCTGCTTTCCAATAAGCTGCTGCTGCGGAGACAGCTGCATTTCTGCCAGAAATCTCTTCAGCTTATCAATGGACATATTGGTAATTTCATAAATATTCTTATCCGCTACCGTGACCGCAAGTGACTCCTTCTTCAGTCGCTGTCCCCTACATGCTTTACACGGAGTGATCTGCATAAAGCTCTCGTATTCCTGTTTCATAGATTCAGAGCCAGTCTCTTTATAGCGCTGTTCCACATTCCTTATAAGGCCTGGAAAAGCCACATCATAAACACCCTCTCCGCGCTGTCCCTTATAATAAACCTTCACAGAATGTCCGCCTGTACCATACAGAATAATATCCTGTATCTTCTTGGGATAATCTTTAAAAGGTGTATCCAGATCAAAACCATATTCCCTGCAAAGGGCATTCAGAATAGCATTGGTAAAACTGCTCTTATCTGTGCAAGACTGCCAGCCCATTACTACAATAGCCCCTTCAGAAATGCTGAGAGACTTATCCGGGATCATAAGATCCGGGTCAAATTCCATCTTATAACCAAGGCCAAGGCACTCCGGGCAGGCCCCAAATGGGTTATTAAACGAAAAACTTCTTGGCTCGATCTCATCAATACTGACTCCACAATCCGGACAGGAAAAGCTCTGGCTGAAATTCATATAATTTCCGTCCATGGTATCCACCACAGCCAATCCGTCAGCCAGATTCAATACTGTCTCAAGAGAATCTGTAAGTCTTTTCTCAATTCCAGGCTTCACGATCAGACGGTCTACAATAATGGCAATCGTGTGTTTAATATTCTTATCCAGGGTAATCTCCTCTGAAAGTTCATACACATTTCCATCGATTTCCGCACGTACATAACCGCTGCGTCTGGCCTGATCCAGTAATTTCGCATGGGTACCCTTGCGTCCTCGTACTACCGGTGCAAGAAGCTGGATCCTGGTGCGCTCCGGCAATTCCATAATCTGATCCACCATCTGGTCTACTGTCTGCTTGGCGATCACCTTGCCGCATTTCGGACAATGTGGAATACCAACACGGGCGTATAAAAGACGGAAATAATCATAAATTTCTGTCACCGTTCCTACTGTGGATCTGGGATTGCGGTTAGTAGACTTCTGGTCAATAGAAATAGCCGGTGGAAGTCCCTCTATGCTCTCCACATCTGGCTTTTCCATCTGGCCAAGGAACTGTCTGGCATAGGAAGACAGAGATTCCATATATCTTCTCTGCCCTTCTGCATAGATCGTATCAAATGCCAGTGAAGACTTTCCTGATCCGCTTAAGCCGGTAAGAACTACAAACTTATCTCTGGGAATATCCACACTGAGATTCTTCAGGTTATTCTCATTGGCTCCTCTGATTCTGATAAACTGTTTCTTATTCTCTGCTGCCATCTGTTCCTCCATTTCTTAACCGGAAAGCACCGGCTGTAACTCCCTGTATCCTGATCTGATCCGGAATCCTCCGGCTCAGATATTTCTTAATGTGTTCTTCAAGAATATCACAAGAACATTTGTTCGTCAACCATTTCTAAATTCTTTTTCCACCAAAACTTACAGCAAAAAATCTGCCATCACTGCATTACTCACATGAATGCCTTCTCTTGATAAAAATATCCTGCCGCTTTCTTCCAACAGCAGTCCCTGTTTCTTATATTTTTTCAGAACTTCTCCATATATATTCTCTATTGCAGTGCCAAAATACTCCTGAAATTCCTTTTTGGACACGCCCCGTGTCATACGAAGTCCAAGAAACATAAACTCTGCCATCTCATCTTCTCTTGTAAGAAGTTCCCAGTTTTTTCGAATTTTTTCTGGTGCACTGCTGTTTTTCAAATATTCCTGCATATCGGAAGTATTGGAAAAACGTTCCTTTCCCAATAAGGAAGCCGCTCCAAGCCCAAGCCCCAGATAATCCTTTCTCTGCCAGTATCCTTCATTATGTCTGCATTCACACCCTGCTTTTGCATAGTTGGAAATCTCATACTGATGATAGCCATACTCTTTCAGAACTACAGCAACATCTTCATACATGCGGTACTCCGTATCTTCATCAGGCAAATCCAGCTTTTTTCTGGAAAAAGGGGTGCCCTCTTCAATAATAAGACTGTATGCCGAAATGTGCTCCGGGCCAAGTGCCGCCACCGTCCGAAGGTTCTCTATCCAACCTTCATAACACTGTCCCGGAATGGCAAACATCAGATCCACATTTATATTGGAAAAGCCAGCCGCTCTTGCCATCTGAAAGCTTTCCAGAAACTGTGCATAATTATGAATTCTTCCAAGCATAGCCAGTTCCTTATTGTTTGGCGACTGTAAGCCAATGCTGATCCGGTTAATTCCGTATTTTCTGTAAATAGAAAGTTTCTCAGGCGTCAATGTTCCAGGATTTGCTTCAATCGTTACCTCCGCATCCGCCGAAAACAAAAAATAATCTCTCAGCCCCTGTAAAAGCTTTTCCATTACATCACATTCCGGCACAGAAGGTGTTCCCCCGCCAATGAAAACTGTATCTACCGGACGTTTTTTCAGATTCTTTGAAACCGTCTCCATTTCCCGTAAAAGTGCATAAATATAAGCTTCCTGCCCGGCCCTGGTAGAGGGACCTGACAGGAAGTCACAATAATCACATTTCTTTATGCAAAACGGGATGTGAAGGTACAATTCCAAACCATTCTTCTTTGTTCCCATTCTGATTTTCTCCACATTGTTTATTTTCTTCTGTTTACAATGCTGTTTCTGTAAAATTAATCTCCACTACCGGTCTCAGTTTCTTCATCTGTTGAATTTCCAGTAGCATCACTGCCGCTGTCAGACGAATCTGCAGCAGTCTGCTCTTCTGAAGAGCCGCTCTTACTGCTGCCTGCAGCCTTTCCCTCTTCTTTTTGAACCAGATACTCATTCACCATAGTCACGCTTCCGCTTTGCGCTACCGCATCTTTATTTACCTGGCGAGGTACCGGCGTAGGTGTTGCTGTAGGAATCGGCGTGATCTTCATTACGCCCTGCGACTCTGCGTCTGGTGCTTTCACCGTTTTCTTCCCACATGCACAGCTGCCTGCAAAAATTACGATCACCAGCAGGATCACTGTCAAAATCCCGCCCTTGATCCACTGTTCCCTGTCTTTTTTATAACTTCTCTTTATTCTTCTTGTCAGAATACGTATCTTAGCTTTCATCGGATACCTCCGCGTCTGATGCCAGCTGGCATATATCTTATGTCAATCAGTCACACTCAGACACCTTTATTTATTGCTTTTCACCACAGGATTGACAACAATTAATTTTCATCCAGTTTCAGTACGCTCATAAATGCTTTCTGCGGAATCTCTACGTTTCCAACCTGGCGCATTCTCTTCTTACCTTCCTTCTGTTTTTCCAGAAGTTTCTTCTTACG
Organism: Ruminococcus sp. D54t1_190329_F1; assembly: GCF_015551645.1. NCBI lineage: Bacteria > Bacillati > Bacillota > Clostridia > Eubacteriales > Oscillospiraceae > Ruminococcus > Ruminococcus sp. D54t1_190329_F1. The sequence continues at coordinate 81,917 of NZ_JADNDC010000008.1, read as the reverse complement.
AGAAATATCACCGCCGTAGCACTTGGCAAGAACATCTTTACGCATAGCCTTAACCGTCTCTCTGGCAATGATTTTGCTTCCGATTGCGGCCTGGATCGGAATTTCAAAGAGCTGACGCGGAATCTCATCTTTCAGCTTCTCGCACATCTTGCGGCCTCTTTCATAAGAAGTATCTGCATGCACAATAAAAGAAAGGGCATCCACTTCTTCTTTATTTACCAGAATATCCAGTTTCACAAGCTCACTTCTCTCATAACCACAAAGTTCGTAATCCAGAGACGCATATCCTCTGGAACGAGATTTCAAGGCATCAAAGAAATCGTAAATAATCTCATTCAATGGAAGCTTATATTTCAGAAGAGCTCGTGTCTCTTCCATATATTCCATGCCAAGATACTGACCACGGCGCTCCTGGCAAAGATCCATAATGGCACCGATAAATTCTGTAGTTACCATAATCTCAGCATTCACGATTGGCTCTTCCATATATTCGATCTCAGATGGATCTGGAAGATTGGTCGGATTTGTCAGATCAATCACTTCGCCGTTTGTCTTGTGTACTTTGTAAATAACGCTTGGAGCTGTAGTAACAAGATCCAGGTCATATTCACGTTCCAGACGTTCCTGAATGATTTCCAGATGAAGCAATCCAAGAAATCCGCAGCGGAAACCAAATCCAAGAGCAACAGATGTCTCCGGCTCATAGAATAAAGAGGCGTCATTTAACTGCAGTTTCTCCAAAGCATCACGAAGATCCCCGTATTTCGCTCCGTCAGCCGGATAAAGGCCGCAGTAAACCATTGGATTTACTTTCTTATATCCAGGCAAAGCCTCCTCACATGGACGGTTATTGTCCGTAATAGTATCACCAACACGAGTGTCTCTTACGTTCTTAATGCTGGCGGTAATATAACCTACCATTCCAGCTGTCAGTTCCTCACATGGAATAAACTGCCCAGCTCCAAAATACCCAACTTCCACAACTTCTGCCACAAATCCAGTGGCCATCATACGGATGGTTGTGCCTTTGCGGACTTTTCCATCTACCATTCGGCAGAAAACAATGGCACCCTTATAAGAATCATAAATGGAGTCAAAAATAAGCGCCTTCAGCGGTGCATCCGGATTTCCTGCAGGTGCCGGGATCTTAGCCACTACCTGCTCCAGAACCTGATCTACATTCAGACCTGTTTTTGCAGAAATCTGCGGTGCGTCCTGGGCTTCAAGTCCAATCACATCCTCAATTTCATTGATAACACGCTCTGGCTCTGCACTTGGAAGATCAACCTTATTGATTACTGGAATAACCTCAAGATCATGATCCAGTGCCATATAAACATTTGCCAGCGTCTGCGCTTCAATTCCCTGTGCAGCGTCAACTACAAGGATGGCACCGTCGCAGGCTGCAAGGCTTCGTGAAACTTCATAGTTAAAATCCACATGTCCAGGTGTATCGATCAGATTGAAAATATACTCTTCTCCATCTTTTCCATGATATACCGTGCGGACAGCCTGGGATTTGATGGTAATTCCACGTTCTCTCTCCAGTTCCATATTATCCAGAACCTGGGCCTGCATTTCCCTCTCAGTCAAAAGTCCTGTCATCTCTATAATTCTGTCGGCCAGTGTAGATTTACCGTGGTCAATATGTGCAATAATACAAAAATTTCGAATTTTACTCTGGTCTGTCATTCCAGACATTCCTCCTCTGGTTATGCTATACTGTTTATTCTATCAAGAGATTATAGCACAGATTAAATCTGTTTGTCACTTCCTTTTATATGGTTCCTGTTCACTCCGTTCACAGTAACGTTCTTGACGGGATAAATTATATTATTTTTATCCTGTTCCGCAGCCCTTTAACACTCTGTTCAAAATGTCTGCAAAGGGTTCCATGGCGTTTTTTACTTCCTGCACCGTATTTGTCTGGGCACCGGCTTCCAGAAGCAGGGCTCTTTTTCGTAAATGAAGATTGTAGCGCAAGCCCGCCAGGTAAATCCCTCTGTAAAAATCAGGATAATACAACGCCGCCTGATATTCCAGCTGAAAAGAAAAAGCAAGATTGTCCTGTATGTAAGGATTGGGCAAATAAGAAACCTTCCCCTGGGCATTCGTGTAGCTAAGGCCATTATAAAAAAGAATCTGCGCAGTATCTTTTCCGTTTATTTCAGTTACCAGCCGTCTGTCTTCATCGATGCCATCTCTGTGCAGATCAATAACCACCTCCACAGACGGATTTTCTTCCAAAACCTTTTCTACGTAATCACAAGCATAATTATAGGCCTTATTCCGATCCAGTTCTCCGCTCATCATATCAAAAGCTTCTTTTATATGGATCACCTGATAACCATATTTTTCTGACAGCAAACTGGTCAGATAATTTCCAACACCCACAATCGTATCTTCCTCTTCTCCTTCCCTGGAATCGGAAAACGTTTCCTGGGAGTGACTGTGATAAATTAGAATCTGCGGCTCCAACGGTCCATGACTCAAGGAAAAATCCTCTGCCAGAAATTCAGCAGCATTTATTTTTACGGCAGATGCATCTGTGTTCTCATCTACAATGTAAAAATTGTTCATTAGATAATCGTAATCCGACAGCTTGTCTCTGGACAGATCCAGAATTGGATGCGGGAGAACGATGTTAGACTGAGGAAGGGTATTTGCAGGCTGAGTTTCTGAATTTAAGTGATTTTCACTATTTTCTATGATTTCTGACATCTCAGAGTTATCTTTATTTTCTATTTTATCTGTATTATTTATTTTTTTACTTTCCTCAGAAACACTGCTGTTTTTTTCCAGATTGGCTTCCTTGGATTTCTTTGCATTTTCCTCTCGCAAATTACGCTCATTCTCTGCAACTTCTTCTAAATATGCTCCATTTCTCTTCTCAATCTCAGCCAGAGTTTCCCCATCCATTTCCATCCAGGTTTCCTGTGCTTTTTCCTCTGTAAAATAATAGAACGGAAACTGCCTGTACACATTATGCACAATTTCCCGCATGGAAAAAGGTCCTGGCAGCATAGCCAGAACCGCAAAAAAACACAGACAAAGAAACACGCAGAAAACCTTCTGGACTTTTGTCACGAAATCACCTCTTTAAGGTTATCCTATGACAGATTTTTCCTCCGTATGTTTCTTTTTTTAGGCTAACTTTCCATATTTTCAGTATTTTTCCACAGCTCACCACCTTTACATCAGCTTCATGCGCCAGAGCGTGTTTGAAAAATCATTCCCGCAATCTGCACGCCCACTTTGCTGAAGATTTCACCCGAATTCGGTTGCCGTAGCCCGCTACGATGCCCTCATCTAGGCAAAATCTCCCACAAATTGTGACGCACATCTTGCAGAAAGCCTTTTTCAAACACGCTCTAATAGATCTCTGCAAAAGTCATATTTAATCCTTCTGAAATCGTAAAACTCAGATATTTTATGGTCTCGTCCACATCTTTCGGCGTCACAAACATTCCATGAAGATGTGGGGAAATCATTTCTTCCAAAAATTCTTTCTGTTCGGCCTCGTCCAGTGTCTCAAGCAAATGAGCCATAGAATCATGAACAATAGTCGCCGCATCCACCACCGTAGGCACTCCGATCCCAATCACTTTTACATTCAGATTTTCTTCTGTAAGACCATTTCTGTGGTTTCCCACCCCTGATCCCGGAGTAATTCCTGTATCCGTGATTTGAATGGTCCGATTAAGGCGCCTGGTATTTCTTGCGGCAAGAGCATCCACAGCGATCACTACATCTGGCCGTGTTATTTCCACCACGCCCTCCACGATTTCCGAAGTTTCCATTCCAGTCTGCCCCATTACTCCTGGAACAATTCCGCTGATTGCATGAAGAATCTGCTTTTCTGTACTTTTCAGTCCATACTCGCGGATCAGATGGCGTGTCATATGAAGATTCCCAATTACTTCCGGTCCCAATGAATCCGCCGTAATACCCGGATTTCCAAGCCCAACAATAAGCACGGACTTTTCCTTTTCCAGACCGATCAGCTGGCGTAAATGTCTGGAAAGTTCTTCAGACACTTCCCTGTGATAGTCCTCATCTGGCGCTGAAAGCCCTTCCGATTCAATTGTAATATATGTCCCCTGAGGTCTCCCCATCGCCCTGGCACCATTTTCCGTGGTTATTTTCACCACAGTGGTTCGAATGTCTTTTTCCTCATTATAATCTTCCTGAACCTCCACCCCGCGCACTTCTACATTGTCCTCTGTAAAGCGTTCTCTTGCCTCTACCGCCAAATCGGTTCTGATCTTATAAGTTCCCAGCATATCAGTTCCTCCATACTTTCCCAAATTCTCCCATATCACCGGCTCCGCCCTGCTGTTTTCTATGTGCAAAATGTATTTCTCATTGCAATTCATACCTTTCACAGCCACACCTTTCGATTTTTATATAATCTCCCCACTTTTTTGCAAAAATATGTATGTCAAGCATTTTTGTAAAAATATGTATTGACAATCCAAGGTAATTATTATAAACTATATAAGCATGTTCATAGGAACGCCCGTGTCTGTTCTTATGATGCAAAAAATTAATCATCATTCACGAATTGGAGGTGTACGAATTGGCTAACATCAAATCTGCAAAAAAGAGAATTTTAGTTAACAGAACAAAAGCTGCGAGAAACAAATCCATCCGTTCTGCTGTTAAGACTTCCATCAGAAAAGTTGACGCGGCAGTAGCAAACAACGATAAGGCAGCAGCAGAGGTTGCATTAAAAGAGGCTATCTCTACAATCAGCAAAGCAACTTCCAAAGGTGTTTATCACAAAAACAACTGCGCAAGAAAAGTTTCCCGTTTATCCAAAGCCGTTAACAGCATTGGCTAATAGATATCTGAATTTTTAGTTATAAGCTTATAAGTGAAAATTAAGGCAGTCGAACCGTCATCGACTGCCTTTTTTCTGTATTTTTTTGCATTCCTGTTCAGCCCACTGCCTATTTTTGCAAACATCATAGCCTGCACCAAAACGTCATCTTCTGGCTGAACTATACTTCACGATCAGTAATTCCACACTAAGCACATCCTGCAATCTGCCTGTCTTCACAGCTTCCTCTGCATCCACAAAATCCGTCACTGCCTGACGAAGTTCACTGATTCTATAGGATCTTGCACAGACTGCAATATTTTTCACCACAAAAGACGGCACTCCCAGTCTTGATGCCATCACCGGCTGAGGGATTCCTTCTTCTGCATATTCTTTTACCAGAAGCAACTGGCGAAACTGTTTCGCCAAAAGAAAAAGGATTCTCATCGGGGGCTCCTTCAGCGTGAGAAGATCATAATACAGATCCAGTGCTCTCTTCTGATTTTTCTCCGTTACTGCCCGGACCATATCAAAAATCTTATTCTGGGTCTGAGTGGTACAAACCTGCTGAATATCCTCTCCCGTTACCACATCCCGGTCACCGGTATAGGAAATTATCTTTTCCAGTTCCATCCGCAGGTTTCCCATGTCCACGCCAGTCATGGTAAGAAGGAGTTCCATATCCCGCTGGGTGATCATCTTGCCTTCTTTTTTCAGAAGCCCGGCAGCCCAGCGCATTAGCGTTTTCTCATCCTGCTGCACAAATTCTCCGATTCTACCTGCTGCCTTTACGGCTTTATACATACGGTTTCTTTTATCCACCTCATTTTCTACAAAAATAAGGCAAAGATAGTCTGGCAGTTCTTTCATATAATCAGCCAGTTCATCACATTTATTCTTAAAAAAGCCGGTATCTTCCAACAAAACCACCCTACGGTCTGCAAAAAAAGGCATGGTCTCACAAAGGTCGATCAGTTCCTTCACATCAATGTTCCGACCCTCATAATGATTAAAATTCATGGTGTCATCTTCTGGATTCAGCGCCTGCACCAGTTTATGTTTATACTGCTGTTTCAGGTAAGCTTCCTCACCATACAGCAAATACGCCTGTTTAAAATTGCCCGTCTTTATATCTTCCTGGATATTCTTCAAAATATACGCTCCTGTCATCTTCTTGTCGGTCAGGACATTCCCCAAAGGTTACTATTCACGATCTGACCAGTAGCCCCCCAGACTCTTTCAGCCAGGGTGATAGAGCTGTACTCGACATTCTACTAAACCATACCACAAATTGTGTCTTTATAAAAGTGCCTTTTTCGCTCTACATACTATTTCCCTTTTCCAAAAATTTCTTAATCCTTATCCCCTCTTTCTCCCAGCAAACTTTCACAGCACCGCTCTCCATAGTAAAACTGGTCTGGCACCCGGTTTCTTCCAGGCGTTTCGTAATTTCCGGTGACGGGTGGCCATAGGTATTGGTAGAAGAGCAGGAAATCACAGCATATTCCGGGCGCACTGTATCAAGAAACTGTTGACAGGTAGAGTAATGGGAGCCATGGTGTCCCACCTTCAAAAAGTCCACATCTTCCAACATTCCCAATTCCAGCAATTTCTTTTCCGTTTCTTCCCCGATATCACCTGTCAAAAGGCCAAGAAATTCCTCATATTTTACTTTAATCACCATACCATCTTCATTTACGTCTGCGCCAGAAGCGCTGACAGCAGGAGCAATTATCTGCAATTGCAATTTACCTGCATTCAGGCAGTCTCCTTCCTTCAGGGTTCTCACTGGAATTCCGGCCGCTTTTGCTGTCTGTTTCAGTTTTTCCCATGCAGCAGGAGGATTTTCCCACTCAGGCAGATACAAGCATCCCAATTTTACTGAATTCAGTTTTTTTACAGCCATCTCCAATATTTCCTGTACACCACTGATATGATCCTGATCTGTATGAGATATAAAAATTCCATCAATCTGAGAAATCCCCTGATTTTTCAGATACGGTAAAACCTGATATTGTCCCACACCTGATTTGTTTGTGCTTCCACCATCCACCAGAAAGCAATTCCCTTCCGGCGTCCGCAGCACAAGCCCGTCGCCCTGTCCCACATCCAGACAGCTGACAGAAAATGGTTCCGGCTCACGCCATATAAGAATAGACATGGCCAGGCATACAACTACGAAAGCAATTATTTTTCTCTCCCTCTTCCCTTTCTGTGTAAGTATCCAGACTGCTCCTGCAAACAAAATATAATATACAGCCACCTGCCACAGCTTTGGTTGTCCTGTGATCCAGATGCCAAAAGGCAGATTCCCAGATAGTTTACATAACTCTTCATAAATTCCAGCAAGAACCTTTCCAGGCAAAATCACAACACGCCCAACGGAAAAGCTTACACACCCAGCAAGCAATCCAATAACTCCGCTTCCCAGAACAACTCCTACTGTAGGAAGCACCAGCAAATTTAAAAAAATTCCAACCAGTGAAACTTCTCCGAAAAAATATAAGGAAACAGGAAGCATGGTCAGCTGTATTCCTATAGATGCGCCTAAAGCCAGATTTGCTTTGCAAAAACCTCCGGCAAATTTTTCATATATTTGCCCTGTATGTTTTCCTAAAATCATACAGCAAATATTTTTAAACTTTTTTCCAGCATGTCTTTTCCATACACTCTTTTTTCTCCGCACATTTTCCCCTTTTTCAATACGGGATAAATCCATACTCTTTGTTAATGCAGGAACCACTACGCCAGCTCCTGCTACCGCGCTAAATGACAAAAGGAACCCACTGTTATATAAATATGCTCCTGAATCTCCAAGAATTAACATAGCCGAAACAGCCAGCGCCGTTGGCAGATCATAAATCCTTCCGGTTATTTTCGCCCCTACAGATATCAAAAACATACAGACTGCACGCATAGTAGACACACTTCCACCAGTCATCACGCCGTATTGAAGCAAAATCAGCAGGGCAATTATCCCAGACGGCCAGATTCCCATTCCAGTCTTCATCAGAAGATTATAAATTCCCATCCCAATCACACTGATATGCAGCCCCGAAATTGCCAGAACATGCACAATACCAGCCATCTGGTAGCGAAGCTTTACTTCCTCATCCAGACTGCTTTTATCCCCGAGAACAATTGCCTGAAAAACCCCGGCTTCTTTTCCACCAATTCCATTCAGAACTTTACTGAGATATTTCCTTAGATCATTCATACCTTGTCGATAAGCAGAATAATTTTCCGATTTTTTTAACAATTCCGCCTTTTTCATAAAATAGAAAATATGCTGGCTGGCATAATACTGTCTGGCATCAAATTCTCCTGGATTTCGCATCTCACCTACTCTCTCCAGATTTCCAGACACCAAAACAACAGTTCCTGCCGGAACATCTTCTTTTTTCTTTAAAAATACTTTTACATTTTCAATAGATATTTTCTTCGGTTGATTTTCCTTTGATTGATTCTTCTTTGGTTGATAAATCAGATATGTATTGCTAAGATAAACAGATTGTGAAAATTCATTTTCTGTGGTCTGTGTCACTTCTCCGCAGATTGTGACCTTGGGATGTTCCCGGATCCAGGAGTCCACATTTTCCGGAACAGGATTTCCTCTGATCAGTGGAAATCCTGCCCGGTCGGCCACACACATAAGGAGCATCAAGACCAGACACACCATGCAAAGCGGTCTTTTCGTCATTTATAAACTCCTTTAGTATTTCATTTTATAAGCGTTATTGATTGATTTTTTCAAACACGCTCTAATTCTCTTTCAGGATCAGATCTGTATTTTTACTGAAAAGACTGTACAAAGATGTTCCATCACTTAACTTAGCCTCTGTATCACCTTCGATTGAAATCTGCACTTTATCAGCAGATGTCGTATCCAGAAGAGAATTTACCACGGAATAGATCATGGTGTTCACCGGGATATCAATTCCTGAATCTGAAAAAGCGGAACTAAAATCCACATAGCACACATTATCAGACACCTCTATTCCCAGAATATCCGTATTCTGCGGAATTGTTGGATAATGCCCTTTCACCATCGGTCCTTTGGCAAGCTGTTCCAGTATTACTCTCTCTCTTGGCAGAATTCTCTTATAATATACATTTCTCTGTTCTGCCACAAGATGCTCTCCTGTCTTGTCTGTAAAATACAGAGTAAAAGTATCATACCGATACGCATCTTTATCAGAGCCCCACATTTCTACAAAAGTGTTGCCGTCAAGCAAGCCTACAGCCTGTCCCTTGGAATCGGTAAGCTCCTGATTTCCTATAAAAATCTTTATGCCGGTAATTCCTGGAATCTGAAGAAAAGTTCTTGCCACACCTGCGCGCACCAGAATCTCCCTGGTTCGGGAAATATTACTGTAATCAGCATTAAACTCCAATTCCAGAAGGGATTCATTTAAGCGGTAAGTCACCAGCTGAACTCCTGCTGGAAGCAAAGGCAGGTTCTCTCCGCTGCTCTCCTGTCCATTCAGGATTCCCATTAAATCCTGGAGCATAAATTCTGCACTTTCCTGCTCCGGATAATATCTTGTCTTTGTTACTTTCGTTTCATCTTTGTTCAAGTAATATAGATAGTACTGATTGCTGACACTTTCAGTCTTCTCTCCCTGGCTTTCCACCGAGCATCCGGTAAGAAGGCCAATGATCAGAACCAGAGCCATCGCTGTACTCAACAATTTCTTCATCTGGCACCTCCTACGGAATATATGATAAAGGAATGCGGACAGTAAAGGTAGTTCCCTCGCCTTCCTTACTTGCCACCTGAATAGTTCCATGATGCATGGTCACAGCACTTCTGGTAATCGCAAGTCCAAGACCTGTGCCGCCAATTTCTTTGGAATGGGATTTGTCCACACGGTAAAAACGTTCAAAAATTCTTCCGATGGACTCCTCCGGAATGCCCATTCCGGAATCTGCAACCTTCACATAGAAATATTTATGGTCAGCGTCAAGGGTTACACGAACCCAGCCATCATCCACATTGTATTTAATACCATTCTCAACCAGATTGCTCACGGCAAGAGTAAACTTTACCTCATCCACATCTGCTTCAACAGGGCGGAAACTGTCCAGGATCAGATCAATGTGCCTCTTATCTGCAATTGGACGGAGTCTCTTCAGGATATCCTCCAGAAGCTGATTGATATTCAGGTGCTCCACATTCAGATCAGCTGCTTTCTTATCCATTTTTACAAGAGAAAGCAGGTCTGTGATGATCTTATTCTCCCGATCAATCTCTGCAGTGATATCGCCCATAAACTCCTGATACAGCTCCTCCGGCACCCCTTCCTGGCCCACCAGTGAATCGGCAAGTACCTTCATGGAGGTAAGCGGTGTCTTCAGCTCATGGGACACATTGGAAACAAACTCATTTCTGGACTCATCCAGAATCTTCATTCTGGAAAGCATTTTGTTGAACGCATCCGTAATAAGTGCTGTCTCTGTATAATCCGGGACAGAAATCTCCTCATTCTGGTATCCATCCGTCAAATCCTCAATGGACTTGGTAACTCTGGCAAACGGCTTTACAAGAACCGTAGAAAGCACATATCCAAGAAGGACCGCCAGCACAATAATGATTCCTGTGATCAGAAGACTCTTCTGTTCCAGCTCCAGAATATTCTCTGCAATTTCATTGGAGGAAAAGCTGATCAGCATAGCACCCTGAAGCTGCTTCACCTCCGGGCTTTTCACAGGGAGAGCCATCTCAATCTTCTGTGTCTTACTATTATAGCGGCTGGCTTCCTCACCTTTGAAGCATTTGATCACCATAGTGGAGATCAAAGTTTTTCCCTCATCTACGCCATAGGTATCCTTGATAATCCTGTAATCCCTGTCAACTAACAGAATTCTGCCGTCATACACATTAGACAACAACTCCAGCTTGCTGTTTACATCCTGCGAGCTGGAGTCATTCATATAATTCTCTTTAATTAACAGGTTACACAGAATGTCACACTGCTTCTCAACAGTCTGCTTACGGACAGCCACAGCCTTGCTCTCATAGGCCGCCACCATCACATGAGCAACAATGACACTTGGTACGATTCCCAGAATGACCAGAATGATCAGAATACGAAAACGCAGACTTTTTAAAAAGCTTGGTTTCTTTTTCTCTGGCATGGCTTATGCCTGGAAATAATATCCCACACCCCATTTGGTGTGTACATATTTGGGCTCACTGGGATTCGCCTCAATTTTTTCACGTAAACGACGGATATGTACATCCACTGTACGAACATCACCAGGATATTCATATCCCCATACAATATTCAGCAGGTTCTCACGGCTGTACACTTTATTGGGATTAAACACCAGAAGTTCCAGCACATCAAATTCTTTGGCAGTCAGATTGATTTCCTTACCAGAAATAAACACGCGACGGCTCTCACAATCCATCTTCAGGTCACCAGCCTCTATTGTCTTCGCCTTGTCTTTTTCTTCCTGATTGCTGCCTGCACGGCGCATAATGGCCTTGATTCTTGCCTTTACTTCAAGAATATTAAATGGTTTGGTGATATAGTCGTCCGCGCCATACTCAAGACCGAGGATCTTATCCATATCCTCACCTTTCGCTGTAAGCATTACAATAGGAACATTTGAAAATTCCCTGATCTGCTGGCATACTTCAAAGCCATCCATCTTGGGAAGCATAAGATCCAGGAGAATAATGTCATATTTCTTCTCTTTGGCCATCTCCAGGGCTTCTTCTCCATCGTAGGCACAATCCACATCCATTCCATCCTGTTCCAGACTGAAACGGATACCCTTTACTATCAGTTTCTCATCATCTACTACCAAAACTTTCCTGCTCATTTAAGAATCTCCCTTATCCAGTTGATATCTTGTCTTTTATCTTTGAAAAGGTACCTTCCTTGATACCTTCTACATTCATAATCTCTTCTATAGAAGCAAAGTCTCCATGCTCCTCTCTGTATGCAATAATGGCTTCTGCCTTTGACTGCCCGATTCCGCTTAATGTGGAAAGCTGCCCGGCATCTGCAGTATTCAGATTAATTCGCGGATCATCGCCTGCGCCATCTCCGAAACTTCCTGTATCTCTTTCAACAGTTCCCGATGGATTTTCCACTGAGCTGCCTTGAATTTCTTCCAATCCTGAACTTCCAGACTTGTCACCATCGTTCAATGCCTCTGGCACTTTCGCCATAGCGAGTTCCAGCTCCTCAGACACTTCTTTCTCAGTAGGCACATAAATCTGCTGCCCATCTCCAATGCTTCTGGCTCTGTTCAGATAATTTATGGCTGCCTCTGGCAAATATCCTCCAGCTGCATCAACAGCCTGGAAAATACGCGCTCCTTCATCCAGCTCATAAACGCCTGGATTTACAACGGCTCCACATACATCAACGAATATTTTCTGTGGAATTGGCGTTTCTGGTGGCGAATCCAAAGCTGAATTTTCTGTATTTCCCTCTGATCCAGCATCTGAAACAGCAGACTGTTTTTCGGGATTTTCCCCTGCCGCCACGTTACTCTCATACGCAGTGCTCTCTTCTCCGGCTTTTCTATTCGAGTTCTCTTCATCTGAATCCAACTCTTCCAGAAAAACCTCTTCCCGACGTGCGCAGCCTGTCATTGCAGACGCCGTCCAGAGAAAGAACAAAACTGTCCAGATTCCACATCTGTATTTCATTTTTCTTCCCATGCAGGTTCCCCTTTCGCTTTATGCGCAGGTTCCCCTCCACTCATGCTTTACCTAATCTATTTTAACGAAACTTTACATTTTTTACAATACCATTTCTAAATTTTATCAGTCTTTTATCTATTTACCTTATTTCTCCCATTTAAATATGACAATTCCTACAATAGCCACAGCCATACCGATCAGTTTCCGCCATTGAAAATCCACTTTTTCTACACCAAACAGACCAAATAATTCAATTACATAGGCAACTGCAAGCTGGGAAATTACAATCAGCATAGCAGCCTTTGCAGGACCTAAACTTCCCATGCTTTGAATGACAGTTATGGTAATAAATGCTCCGATAATACCGCCAAGTAAAGTATATTTATTCTCCACCTGCCACAACGCGCCAATACTATCCCTCCCGGTAAAAATCCACGCCAACACACAGACCAAAAACGCAGAAAACTGTACCCAGCCGGTGGATACCCACAAGCTGGTCTGCTTAGTCATCTCTGTGTTAAAAACGCCCTGAATACTCATCAATGCACCAGATATCAACGCTACAAGAAATCCCCACATACAATACCTCCATAAACTATCCTATACTTCCAGATTCTTTCTCTAATCCAATCGATGTTCTGACAGCCTCCAAAAGGATACTCCCTTTCCCGGGAAGAAAAGGAGGTGCACTTGCAGCAGGCACCTCCATAATAGTATTATATGTATTTTTCAAAGATTCATTCACTTCGCAAGTTTTTCGCTTTTTTTCGTAACACAGCACCGGCAGAAATTAAACGCCGATAAGATCCAGAGAAAAGCAGGAATGATAATAGCAAGAACGCCCGTATTCCATACCATATGAAGCAGCATGGCTACCAATGTGCAAAAAGGAAGTACCTTTCCAGTCAACAGGTAAGTCTTATAACTTGCTTCGTAGATTTCTTCCTTCTCTGCTTCGTCACAGCTTGCAAGCCACTGCTCCTGGAATTTCATAGAAGCAGGATCGCCTTTCTTCTCAGGATAAATTCTTTGGACCATCTTTACATAACGAACCTGCCACATACCAAAATATACAACCATTCCCATAAACACAACTAGTCCTGCTAAGAACCTCCCGGTCTCACCGTCACTCTGGCTCTCAATATATTTCATAGAATATCCTGGTGAAATGATCAGCATCATAAGAACAGTTCCCACTGTACTTGCGATCATCCCCCAGCTGGAGGACACTTCAATATGATATTGCAATTCATGATATTCTTCATCCTCTGCATCCTGTATCTGGCTTCCCATTCTCTTCATCTTTCCAAAATGGATCTCACAGATCATAATACAGATTGCACCGCAGATACATTCCAACAGCACTGTATGATCACGTACAGCCAAAAGAAATGCATTCATCCCATGCCCAATAACTGCTATAGAATTCTCCCCGCTGTATGATGTAACAAAACCAAAAATTCCTCCAACAACACCACCAGCCAGCATAATCAGTACCATTTTTAAATAGGAATTCATTTTCTTCTTAGATTTTCCCTTATTCATCTTCTCCATCCTCCGTATAAGTAAAAATATCTTCCACTGTCACCTGACAGATCTTCGCCAGCTTCAAAGCCAGCGTCACTGAAGGTGAATAGTCTCCCCTCTCAATCAGGCTGATCGTCTGTCTGGACACACCAGCCAGTTTCCCCATGTCCGCCTGATTGATTCCAAGCCTGGCACGATATTCCTTCAATCGATTCTCCAGCGCCATTTCAAAGGCTCCTTTCTCATTCGTAGTGTATTCAATTATTTTTTCTGAAATGACTTATTTCATTGTCATTATGACAAGTTTGTTTGTCATTTCCTGTATTTGAATAGTATCATTGACAACTTTATTTGTCAACATGTTTTTTATATTTTCCCAAAACAACCTTGCAATCCTGTTACATCTCTACTGAAAACCGCTTTTCCAGTCTTTCTTCTGACATTATGCAAAAACATTTTCGAAATTTTCTATATTTTCCATCTATTCAACAGCTCTCACAATTGATATAATATTTTCAACAAATATGACAGCCGGGCTGGCATGTCAACTTGAAAGGAGAATCACAATGGCAAACGAAAAGAACATTGGTACCCCAGCAGAAGAGGAAATCGAGATCATCACTCTCACAGACGAAAACGGCGAAGACATGGATTTTGAGTTCCTGGACCTTGTTGAATATGAAGGAAAGCGTTACGCAGTTCTTCTCCCACCTGTAGAGGACGTGGAAGGTGAGGACGAGAACGAAGATGAAGAAGTACTGATTCTTCAGGTTGAGGACGACGGAAATGAAGAAAACGAGAGCTATGTTTTCGTTGATGACGATGACATTCTCACCGCTGTTTTTGACATTTTCAAAGAGAAATTTAAAGACGAATTCGACTTCTCAGAAGAGTAAATTTACAAAAAGCTTTTAAGCAGCTGTACTCCATACAGTGTAAAAAGTTCCATCCCCCAACTTTTGACAAGATGTATGTCAGGATTTATGGGAGATTTCCGGAATAATTTTTTAAAACAGAATCTTGAGCGATAGAAAAAAGGTACCTGAAAACCATTTCAAAGTACCTTTTTTTCTGTCGTTTTATTCTCATTTATGGCTTAAACTCAACCTACGCTGCTTTTTTAGCGAATCTTTTTTAATTTTCACCTGTTTTTTCACAAAAACTCCAGTCCTGATTTACGCCAGGCATTCATCCAAAATCTCCGCCATTTCATCGATATCCGCCTTGGTAATCACAAGCGGAGGCACAATACGAAGCACGTCGCTTCCTGCAGAAATAACCAGCAGTTTCTTCTCCAGAGCCTTCTTAACAATCTCTCCTACAGGTCGTCCCGCAATGACGATTCCCTGCATGAATCCCATACCTCTTCTTACTGCAGCACACTCATGTTTTTCCACAAGTTCATCCAGTTTTTTCTCAAGATATGGAGTTAATTCCTGTACGTGAGTAAGAATCATATCCTTCTCATAAATATCAAAAACCTTGCTTACAGCAGCACATACAAACGGATTTCCTCCGTAGGTTGTACCATGATCTCCCGGCTTCAGGGAAGCCTGTGCAACCTTCTTACTCAGTACAAATGCACCTACAGGAACACCGCATCCAAGCGCTTTTGCACAGGTCATAATATCCGGCTGTACACCATATGCCTGCCATGCAAAATAATATCCGGAACGTCCCATTCCGCACTGAATTTCATCCAGAATAAGGAGAATATCTTTCTCATTACACAGTGTGCGAACACCCTCCAGAAACTCTCTTTCCGCTGGATAAATACCGCCTTCTCCCTGTACAGTCTCCATAATAATTGCACATGTTTTATCTGTAATCTGGGCCTTTACACTCTCAAGATCATTGAAATCAGCAAATTTCACACCACCCATGAGAGGCTCAAAAGGCTCACGATAATGGGCATTTCCAGTGACAGAAAGTGCTCCGATAGATCTTCCATGGAAAGAATGATTCATAGCAATGATCTCATGATTTGCATGTCCGTCACGCTCATAAGCGTACTTTTTCGCAGCTTTTAATGCACCCTCAATTGCTTCTGTACCGCTGTTTGTAAAGAAAGCCTTATCCATGCGGCTTGCATTTACCAGCTTTGCACCAGCTTCAATAATCGGCTCATTGTAATACAAATTGGAAATATGAGTCAGCTTATTAATCTGTTCTTTCAGCGCTTCATCATATCCAGGATAATGATATCCAAGCGAATTTACAGCAATTCCTGCTGCGAAATCCAGATATTTGGAGCCTTCAGAATCAAAAAGATGCACACCCTCTCCACGTTCAAAAACAACTGGAAAACGATTATATGTATGAAGAATACTGGACTCCGCTTCTTCCATCTGATTATTCATGTTCATGGTAATATTTCTCTCCATCCTCTCTTAAAATAGCAGTTCCGATACCCTTGTTTGTAAAGATTTCCAACAGTAAACTATGAGGAATTCTTCCATCAAGAATATGAACCCGGTTAACACCATGCTCAATTGCTTCAATGCAGTTATTCAGCTTCGGAATCATTCCGCCGCCAACATATCCATCCTCGATCAGCTTTCTGGCATCCTGAATATGAAGCTCCGAAATCAGGGATGACGGATCATCTTTATCTTTATAAACGCCCTCAATGTCAGAAAGAAATGCAAGCTTCTCGGCATGTACAGCCTCTGCAATTGCGCAGGCTGCATCATCTGCATTGATGTTATAGCTGTCATAATTATCATCAAATCCGATTGGAAAAACAATCGGAAGAAAATCCTTTTCTAACAGGTCATAAAGGATTTTCGGGTTTACTTCTGTAATATCCCCTACAAATCCAATATCCTCTCCATTGGAATATTTCTTCTTACATTTCAGCAATCCACCGTCTTTTCCACTGATACCAACAGCCTGTACGCCAAGAGATTCCACATAGGAAACAAGTTCTTTGTTTACTTTGGCAAGGACCATTTCTGCTATTTCCATTGTCTGGGAATCTGTTACCCGAAGACCATTGATAAACTTAGCCTCCATACCTACTTTTCCAACCCATTTGCTGATTTCCTTGCCGCCACCGTGTACGATAATTGGCTTAAATCCAACCAGTTTCAGGAGAACTGCATCCTTAATTACATTCGCCTTCAATTTTTCATCCAGCATAGCACTTCCGCCATACTTTATTACAACAATTTTACGGTTAAAACGCTGTATGTAAGGAAGCGCCTCAATCAGTACCTCTGCCTTATCAAGATATTTCTGATTTACCATTTTTTCTCTTAACCTTTCTTTCCTATATCTTTATGTTACAAAAGTCCTACAACTGCATGCCTTTCAGTCTTCCTCTGGCATCTAATTTACACACTCTCAGGCTTTAATATCAAGAACGATAATCTGCATTAATTTTCACATAATCATAAGTAAGATCACAGCCCCATGCAGTTGCTTTCGCGTCACCCATCTTCACATCTGCAATAGCCGTCACCTCGTCCTCAGACAGGATTCTGGTTGCTTCTGCTTCATCATATCCTGTTGAAACACCGTTCTCAATAATCTTTAATTTTCCCGCACGGCTCTCAAAATAAAGGTCAACTTTTTCCGGATCAAACTGCACTCCTGAATATCCCATAGCACACAAAATCCTTCCCCAGTTTGCATCGTGGCCATAAATTGCAGCCTTTGTAAGAGAAGAAGTTACTACGGATTTGCTAAGCGTAACTGCATCTTCTTTTGTCTTAGCGCCCACAATTTTCACTTCAAAAAGTGCAGTCGCGCCCTCTCCGTCACCTGCAATTTTCTTTGACAAACAGGTATTAATATAATTCAAAGCCTCCATAAATTTATCAAAATCAGCACCCTCTTCTGTGATCTCAAAATTGCCTGCCATGCCATTTGCAAGGAGAAGAACAGTGTCATTTGTGGAAGTATCACCATCTACAGAAACCATATTAAAAGTATCTTTAATATTAGCACTTAGTGCTTTTTGAAGCATTTCTTTGGAAATTGCAGCATCTGTTGTGACAAATCCAAGCATGGTACACATATTAGGATGGATCATTCCGGATCCCTTGCACATACCGCCAACTGTTACTGTTTTTCCACCAATTTCGATCTGTACAGCAACCTCTTTTTTTACGGTATCTGTAGTCATAATAGCCTTGGCTGCCTCTGTTCCGGCCTCTAAAGAACCGTCAAGCTTCGGAGCCATAGCCTTTACACCATTTACAATTCTGTCAATCGGAATCTGCATTCCAATCACGCCTGTAGATGCAACCAGCACGCTATCTGCCGGGATTCCAAGTATCTCAGACGCTGCATCAGCAGTCGCCTTACAATAGCCATATCCTTCTGCTCCGGTACATGCATTTGCAATACCGCTGTTGCAGATCACAGCCTGTGCAGATGGGTGATTATAGATCACATTCTGATCCCATTTTACCGGAGCTGCCTTCACCACATTTGTTGTAAAAGTACCAGCCGCAACACATGGAACTTCACTGTAAACCATGGCCATATCTGTACGGCCTTTGTATTTAATTTCTGCTGCTGCCGCTGCTGCTTTAAACCCCTTTGCTGCGGTAACACCACCTGTAATTATTTCCATATTGATACTCCTCCTTTGCCCGATCAGGCAAATTATATGTTTATTTTTTGATGTAACTCAGTCCTGAAACCATGCCCGGAGCCTGTCTCCAATTTCACTTTTACGGATACATCGGAACCTGTAATAATCCTTCCGCTTCATCAAACCCAAACATCAGATTCATATTCTGAACTGCCTGTCCGGCAGCACCTTTTACCAGGTTGTCAATAGCTCCCATCATGATGATTCTGTGGGTTCTCGGATCGATCTTGAAGTTCACATCCACGTAATTACTGCCCTCTACCCACTTTGTCTGCGGACACACATCCTTATCCAGAACCCTCACAAATGTCTCATTCTCATAACATGCATCATAAGCAGCTTTTACTTCTTCGTAGGTCACATCCTTTGTCAGGGAAGCGTATGCTGTAACCAGAATGCCTCTGTTCATTGGAACAAGATGCGGGGTAAAATTAATGGTCACTTCCTGTCCGCAGGCATATCCTAACTGGTCTTCGATCTCTGGTGTATGTCTGTGTGTAGCAACACCGTAAGCCTTGATATTTTCATTTACTTCACAATAAAGATTATCAACCTTAGCCCCTCTTCCAGCACCCGTTGTTCCGGATTTAGCATCAATAATAATCGTGTTCGGATCAATCATTCCGGCCTTTAACAATGGGTAAATAGAAAGTGTAGAACAAGTTGGATAGCATCCCGGATTCGCGATCAGACGGGCTTTTTTGATGTCCTCGCGGTTAATCTCACATAATCCGTACACAGCTTCATCAATAAACTGAGGGGATTTGTGCTCAATTCCGTACCATTTTTCATATTTCTTCACATCTTTAATACGGAAGTCTGCACTTAAATCAATTACTTTCGCTCTGGAAAGGATTCCCTCATTTACAAGAGAAGCACACAGCCCCTGCGGTGTTGCAGTGAAAATCACATCAACCTCATCTGCCAGAGCTTCCATGTTATCGTCCATACATTTTGCATCTACCAGCTTAAAAAAGTTCTGATAAATTCCTGCATATTTTTTATCAATGTAGCTTCTTGATCCATACCATGCTACTTCCACATTTTTATGTCCCAGAAGGAGACGTACAATTTCATTTCCCGCATAACCGGTTGCTCCAATAATTCCAGCTTTTATCATTTTAGTGTCCTCCATTATTATGGTGTCAAAAGCATGCTTTTTCAAACAGGCTCTAGAACTCATACTTGTTACTCTGTTCACTGGCAACAATGTCCGTTTTGTGAACGGAGTGAACAGTAACATGTGCTTTATAAACAATGATGAATGAATTATACATCTTCTTTGCATATTATGCAATAGTCATTTTTTCCTTATTTTCCATTCAATCTATCTTTTTTTGTGCATTTCAACGCGTATTTACCTATTATATGATGCATTTTTATGCAAAGTTTTTATAAATTTTTTTCAAATTTACTATTGCATATTTATGAGTATTGTTGTATATTATTCTTTGTGAATAACGTACAGAACGTAAGAGCCGTTATCGCGATGAATATTTATTCAAAATTTAATATGCTTTATAACCCTATCTGTTTCAGAGGGATAAAAGAAAAGAGGTAAATATTATGAAAGAAAAAGTTGTACTTGCATATTCAGGCGGACTTGATACCACAGCATTGATTCCGTGGCTGAAAGAAACATTTGATTATGATGTTGTCTGCTGCTGCGTTAACTGCGGACAGGGAAATGAGCTGGACGGACTTGAGGAAAGAGCAAAGCTTTCCGGAGCTTCCAAATTATATATTGAGGATATCGTAGATGACTTCTGCGACAACTATATTATGCCATGTGTTGAGGCAGGTGCTGTATACGAACACAAATATCTTCTTGGTACTTCCATGGCACGTCCTGCTATTGCCAAGAAACTGGTTGAGATCGCAAGAAAAGAGAACGCAGTTGCAATCTGTCACGGCGCAACTGGTAAAGGAAATGACCAGATCCGTTTCGAGCTTGGAATCAAAGCTCTTGCACCAGACATCAAAATCATTGCTCCATGGCGTATGACTGACGTTTGGACCATGCAGTCCCGTGAAGACGAGATCGCGTTCTGCCAGGCTCATGGTATCAACCTTCCATTCGATGCAAAACACAGCTACAGCCGTGACCGTAACCTGTGGCACATCAGCCATGAGGGACTTGAGCTTGAGGATCCGGCGCAGGCTCCAAACTATGATGATATGTTAGTACTCAGCGTAACACCTGAGAAAGCTCCGGATAAAGAGACCGAAATCACCATGACATTTGAGGCAGGTGTTCCAAAGACCTTAAATGGAAAGGCAATGAAAGTTTCCGAGATCATCACAGAGCTGAATAAGCTTGGCGGCGAGAACGGAATCGGCATTATCGATATCGTTGAGAACCGTGTTGTAGGTATGAAATCCCGTGGTGTTTACGAGACTCCTGGTGGAACAATCCTTATGGAAGCACATGAACAGCTTGAGGAACTGATCCTTGATCGTGAAACTCTGGAAACCAAGAAGAAACTTGGCAGCCAGCTGGCTCAGGTTGTTTACGAAGGAAAATGGTTCACACCACTTCGTGAGGCAATCCAGGCATTCGTAGAGTCCACACAGAAATATGTAACCGGTGAAGTAAAATTCAAACTTTATAAAGGCAACATCATCAAGGCCGGAACCACTTCTCCATACAGCCTTTACAATGAATCTCTTGCTTCCTTCACAACAGGTGATATGTACGATCACCATGATGCAGACGGATTCATCACTCTGTTTGGTCTGCCGCTGAAAGTTCGTGCAATGAAGCTTGCAGAAGTAGAAAGTCAGAAACAGACCAACGACTGATCTTCATAAAAAATAAAATAAACCAAAAACATCTCCGGAAGTTCTTAATCCTCCCGGAGATGTTTTTTTGCAACTTTTTCGTTTTATGTAAACCAATTATTTTCCAGCGCTTATTTTATTTATCAACCAGCGCTCATTAAAAATTTTCTCAACTGATTTTTACCTTCTTCTGCTCCAGTCTCTCAGCCACCCATTCCTTAAACAATGTATAAATTACAGAAACCAGTGGAATAAAAATCAGCATTCCCACAATTCCCATAAGATTTCCGCCCAGAGTTACTGCAACCAGTACCCAGATCGCCGGCAGTCCCACAGAGTTTCCAACTACGTGAGGATAGATCAGATTTCCCTCAATCTGCTGCAGGATCAAGAACAATACAAGAAATGCCAAAGCTTTCAGAGGACTTACCATCAAAATCAGGAAAAATCCCACCCAGCATCCAATAATTCCGCCAAACACAGGAATCAGCGCCGTAAAACTGATCAGCACTCCGATCAGCATTGCATATGGAAATCTTCCAATCGTCATGGAAACAAAGAACATGCTTCCCAGGATCACTGCCTCTATGCACTGCCCGGTAATAAAGCTTGAAAACACCTTACTTGCCAGTGTACAAACATGTCCCAGATATTCCACTGTTTTCACAGGTAAGATCGCATAAGCCGCTTTCAGGACCTGCCTGCCCAGCTTCTCTTTCTGAAGGAGCACATAACAGGAAAACACAAAACCAATTGCAAAATTCATAGCCATACTCACCAGTCCCATAGTCACGGTAATAGTGGATGACACCAGATTGTCCGCCCCACTTCTCAAAACACTCACAATAGAATCAATAATTTTCTGCGGATCAATTTCTATGGTAGATGCCCATTTCACAATTTCAGAATCACTCTGGAAGGTATCTGTCAGCCATTTCTGAGCCAACGGAATATCTTCTTCCACTTTTTTCACAACATTTACCAGAGTTCTTCCAAGCTCCGGTGCCACAATCAGTACTACAACGAGAATCGCCAGCACCACCAGAACAATGGAAAAGATCAGGCTCACCGGTCTTGCAAATTTTGCTGCTGCACGTCCCCTCCTGTCTTCTTTTTCCTTTGCTTTTCCAAAAACATGACGCTCAATAAATGCCATAGGTACATTCAGCACAAACGCCATAGCTCCACCCAGCACAAATGGCAGAAGAAGTCCCCACACAATTTTCACATACTTCAGCACCACATCCAGATTCTGCACTCCCAGATACAGAAGCACTGAAAAAGCGATCAGCCACCTTATCTTTTTCATATTTTCCTTATTTAGTTCCACTATTTTCAACCTCTTCCTTTCTTTCTCAGTACACTTTTGTTCTGCATATCTTACCACAAAATCCACTTTTTGACCAGTTATCCCTTTCTTTTTCCCACCTCTTTTAATTCAATGTGTTACTGTTCCCGCCTTGACCAGTAACACTTTTCGCGATGCAAAAGAATCATGCTTTGCATGATTTCGCGCCGCAATTCTCTGGTTTTCTGTGAACTTTATTGACACTTTTCCACGTTAACGCTATAATATTGATTAAATATCGTTTGCTCTAGAGCGTGTTTGAAAAAGGCTTTCTGCAAGATGTGCGTCACAACTTGCGGGAGATTTTTTTATAATTATATTGTGGGGTTTTTCCCCGGCGAAAAGGAGGTATCTTCACTAAATGAAACAGATATCAGGCAATAAGCTGCTGGTAAAAGCACTGAAAGAAGAAGGTGTTGAGTACATTTTCGGTTATCCCGGAGCATGCACCATTGATATCAGCGATGAATTATACAAACAGGATGATGTCACCGTAATCCTTCCACGTCACGAACAGGCACTGGTTCACGCAGCCGATGCGTACGCACGTACTACTGGAAAGGTTGGAGTATGTCTTGTAACAAGCGGACCTGGTGCTACCAATCTTGTTACAGGCCTTGCTACAGCCAATTATGACAGCGTTCCTCTTGTGTGCTTCACAGGTCAGGTAGCACGTCATCTGATTGGAAACGATGCATTCCAGGAAGTTGATATTGTAGGAATTACCCGCAGTATTACCAAGTATGGAGTCACCGTACGCAACCGTGAAGATCTTGGACGTATCATTAAGGAAGCCTTCTATATTGCACGTACCGGACGCCCGGGGCCGGTTCTCATTGACCTGCCCAAGGATGTAATGGCTGAACTGGGCAGTGCAGAATATCCAAAGAGCGTAAATATCCGCGGCTACAAGCCAAACACCAGTGTCCACATCGGACAGCTGAAACGTGCGATCAAAACACTTTCCAAGGCAAAGAAGCCTCTCTTTCTGGCAGGCGGCGGAATCAATATTTCCCATGCCAATAAGATATTCCAGGAAGTAGTGGAAAAGACCGGTGTTCCGGTTGTAACTACTATTATGGGACGAGGTGCAATTCCTACAAACCATCCGCTTTTTATCGGAAACCTTGGCATGCACGGTGCCTATGCAGCCAATATGGCTGTAAGCAACTGTGACGTACTTTTTTCCATTGGAACACGTTTTAATGACCGAATCACAGGAAAGCTTCATGAATTTGCCCCTAACGCCCAGATTATCCATATTGACATTGACACGGCATCTATTTCCAGAAACATCCAGGTAGATATTCCAATCGTTGCAGATGCAAAAGATGCCCTTGCAAAAATGTCCGAATACGTTTCCGACTATGCCAGCAAAAAATGGAACAGTGAGATAAACAGCTGGAAGCAGGAACATCCTCTTGTAATGCGTCCAAATGACAGATTAAGTCCGGTTGACATCATTAACCAGATCAACTGCCAGTTTGAAGAAGCCATCATTGTCACGGATGTCGGACAACACCAGATGCTGGTTTCCCAGTATGCCGAAATCACACCAGGCAAACAGCTTGTTATGTCCGGGGGACTTGGTACCATGGGATACGGTTTTCCCGGTGGTGTAGGCGCAAAGATCGGTAATCCTGACAAACCGGTTATTGTTATTTCCGGCGACGGTGGAATGCAGATGAATATTCAGGAATTTGCCACAGCTGTTCTGGAAGAGCTTCCACTGATCCTTTGTGTATTTAATAACGAATATCTTGGTATGGTTCGTCAGTGGCAGAAGCTTTTCTATGGCAAACGCTACAGCATGACCAATCTTCGCTCCGGTGCCCTTTCCCGCCGTACAAATGGCGAGGAATACCCGAAATATACACCAGATTTTGTAAAGCTGGCAGAAAGCTACGGTGCCAAAGGGATCCGGGTTTTCAATAAAAATGAGGTTGCCGCAGCCTTTGAAGAAGCAAAGAAAAATACCAAAGTTCCGACCCTGATCGAGTTCATCATTGATCCTGAAGAAATGGTTTATCCGATGGTAAAGCCTGGCGGAACACTGGAAGATTTAATTATGGATTGTTAATTAACAGGAGGTTTATCCAATGGCAGATAAAGGCATGAAAAAAAGATGGATTTCCCTCTACGTAGAAAACCAGGTAGGTGTTCTGTCCAAGATTTCCGGACTTTTCTCCGGCAAAAGCTATAACCTGGACAGCCTTACCGTCGGTACTACAGAGGATCCTACCGTTTCCCGAATGACCATCGGAACTGTAAGCGACGATGAAACGTTCGAACAGATCAAGAAACAGCTGAACCGAATGGTAGAAGTCATCAAAGTTATTGATTTCACCAATATGTTCGTCCGAATGAAAGAGATTCTTTACATCAAGGTTTTTAACTGCTCTTCTGAGGACAAAGTTGAATTATTCCAGATTGCTGAGACTTTCAAGGCCAGAGTCATTGATTACGGTAAAGACAGCCTGCTTCTGGAATTCGTACAGACAGCGACCAAAAATGATGCAGTTGTCAAACTGATCAAAGAAGAATTCGGCCGCATTGAAGTAGTTCGAGGTGGAAGTGTAGGAATTGAATCTATCAGCATGATGGAAAGATAATTTAAACGATAATGCCCCTCCTGTTAAAGGAGGGCATTTTTGTAAATTTTACGAGGGGATAATCCATTATGAAAAAACAACAAATACCATTAAAAAACTCACTGATTCTCCTTTTGACAGCAACTATCTGGGGAATCGCCTTTGTAGCTCAAAGTGAGGGCGGTGAAGCTGTCGGCCCTCTCACATTCAATGCCACAAGAAACATTATCGGTTCTCTGGTGCTGATCCCGGTTATTTTACTGCTCAATAAAATAAATCCACAGAGCAATTCAGCTGATTTCGCAGAATCCGACAGACAGTCAATGGCATCCAGCGGTTCAACTCCATTTTCCCGCAACAAAACCTTAATTGCCGGCGGTATAATCTGCGGTATCTGCCTGTGTCTTGCTTCCAACTTCCAACAGTTTGGCATCCAGTACACCTCCGTTGGAAAAGCAGGTTTTCTCACTGCATGCTACATTATCATCGTCCCGATCCTTGGACTTTTTATGAAAAAGAAATGCAGTCCTTTTATCTGGGTTGCGGTTGTAATGGCACTGATTGGTCTCTATCTGCTTTGCATCACAGACGGCTTTTCCATTGGAAAGGGAGACTTTCTGGTCCTGATCTGTGCTTTCCTGTTTTCCCTGCACATTCTGGTCATTGATTACTTTTCACCAAAGACAGATGGAGTAAAAATGTCTTGCATCCAGTTTCTGGTCTGCGGAATCCTCACTGCTATCCCAGCCATAATTCTGGAGCATCCCAATCTTTCTTCATTCAGTGGTGCCTGGGGCGCTACTCTCTATGCCGGCGTTATGTCCTGCGGTGTCGCCTACACCCTCCAGATCGTGGGCCAGAAAAATATGAACCCAACCGTAGCCTCCCTGATTCTCAGTCTGGAATCCTGCATCTCTGTCCTCGCCGGCTGGATTATCTTAGGACAGAAATTAAGCACCCGGGAAATCATCGGTTGTGTGGTAATGTTCGGGGCTATCGTTCTTGCCCAGCTGCCGCAGAAAGAAACTGCCAGTGAAAAATAACACGCTCTAAATCTTCCAAAACCCAAAGTAAGAGGTAACGCTTGAACCTTCCAAACGTTACCTCTTACTTATTTACCCCATATCACCCATTATACAGCTGATAATATTTACCTTTCTGCGCAATTAACTCATCATGAGAGCCTCTCTCAATAACACGTCCCTGCTCCAGAACCATAATACAGTCACTGTTTCTGACTGTGGATAACCTATGTGCAATTGCAAATGTAGTTCTGCCTTCCATCAGCTTATCCATACCATCCTGTACAAGCTTCTCTGTACGGGTATCAATAGAGCTGGTAGCCTCATCCAGGATCAGAACCGGCGGATCTGCTACTGCCGCCCTGGCGATTGCAAGCAGCTGTCTCTGTCCCTGGCTTAAATTAGCACCATTATTGCGAAGCATAGTATGATAACCATCCGGCAGTCTTCGGATAAAGCCATCCGCATTCGCCAGCCTGGCAGCTGCAATAACTTCCTCATCTGTGGCATCCAGTTTTCCATAACGGATATTCTCCATAACGGTAGCAGTAAACAGATTAGTATCCTGAAGAACGATACCCATGGAACGTCTCAGATCACCCTTTTTGATCTTATTTATATTGATGCCATCATAACGGATCTTACCATCCTGAATATCATAGAAACGATTCAGAAGATTGGTAATTGTCGTCTTACCGGCACCCGTGGAGCCGACAAATGCAATTTTCTGTCCTGGCTTCGCATACATCTTCACATCGTGAAGCACGATCTTGTCATCACGATATCCGAAGTCAACGCCATCCAGAACAATATCACCTTTCAATTCGATATAATCTGTTTTGCCAGTGGCTTTGTGAAAATGCTTCCATGCCCAGCGTCCTGTACGTTTCTTGGACTCAACCAGCTTACCATTCTCTTCTTTCACATTTACCAGGGTCACATATCCGTCATCTACCTCCGGCTTCTCGTCCAGAAGGTCGAAGATACGCTTCGCTCCGGCAAGTGCCATAACAATACTGTTAAACTGCTGGCTTACCTGGTTGATCGGCTGGCTGAAGCTCTTGTTAAAAGTAAGAAAACTTGCCAGGCCGCCAAGAGTAAATCCACCCACACCATTTACTGCCAGCACGCCGCCAACAATGGCACACAGCACATAGCTGATATTCCCAATCTGTGCACAGGTAGGCATCAGCACGTTTGCAAATTTATTGGCATTATTCGCGCTCTCAAACAGCTGGTCATTCAGCTCATTAAACTTCTCAAGGCTTTCTTCCTCATGGCAGAATACCTTTACAACCTTCTGGCCTTCCATCATTTCCTCGATGTAACCATTTACAATACCAAGATTCTTCTGCTGCTCCATGAAATACTTGCCGCTGAGTCCTGCAAGATTCTTACTTGCCACCAGCATCACTCCAACCATGACCAGAGTCACGATGGTAAGAGGCACATTCAAAATAATCATACTTATCAATACACTGACAATGGTGATCACACTGGAGATCAGCTGTGGAATACTCTGGCTGATCATCTGGCGCAGTGTATCAATATCATTGGTGTAGATAGACATGATATCGCCATGTGCATGTGTATCAAAATATTTAACAGGAAGTGTTTCCATGCGCTCAAACATCTCATTTCGAAGATTGCGTAGGGTGCCCTGACTGACATAGATCATCAGACGGTTGTACGTATATGTGCACGCCACCCCAATTGCATAAAAACAGGCTACACGAAGAATTGCCATTGCAAGAGGATGGAAATCCGGAGTCTCAGATTGAAGCATAGGCATGATATACTGGTCAATCAAAGTCTTCATAAACATGGTTCCCTGCACATTGGCAAGAACACTTACCACAATGCCGATCACAACTACAATAATATGGATCCTGTAGTTCTTAAAAATATACCCCATCAGTCTTCCAAGCATCTTGCCCGGATTCTCTACCATAGGGCCTGAACGGAAGGCTGCCCCGCTGCGGCCTGGCTTCTTTATCGGTCTTTCATTGCTCATGCCTGCTCACCTCCTCTATTCTCATCAAAATCTCCACCACCCTTTATCTGTGAATTATAAACCTCCTGATAAATGGCATTGGTTTTCATCAGTTCCTCATGAGTTCCAAATCCGCTGATTTTTCCCTCATCCATGACAATGATCCTGTCCGCACTCTGAATACTGGAAATACGCTGTGCAATGATCAGCTTGGTAGTATCCGGAATTTCTTCTGCAAAAGCTCTTCTGATACGTGCATCTGTGGCAGTATCTACCGCACTTGTGGAATCATCCAGAATCAGTACTTTGGGTTTCTTAAGAAGAGCTCTGGCGATACACAGACGCTGTTTCTGACCGCCGGAAACATTGGTTCCGCCCTGCTCAATATAAGTATTGTATTTGTCCGGCATTTTCTCAATGAAGTCATCCGCACAGGAAAGCTGACACGCTCTGCGGCACTCTTTCTCCGAAGCCTCTTTATTTCCCCAGCGCAGATTCTCCAGAATGGTACCGGAAAACAGCACATTCTTCTGAAGTACAACTGCTACCTGGTTACGCAGACTATCCATATGGTAGTCACGCACATCCACGCCGCCAACTTTCACTGATCCGGAGCTCACATCATAAAGACGGCTGATCAGGTTTACCAGACTGGACTTGGCACTTCCGGTTCCACCGATAATACCAATAGTTTCTCCTGCGCGGATAGAAAGATTGATATCCTTCAGCACCGGCTCCTTACTGTCCTTCTTATAGCTGAAATCCACATGATCAAATTCAATACTTCCGTCTGCAACTTCCATAACCGGATCCTGCGGATCATGAAGATCTGCTGTTTCATTGATAACCTCAGTTACACGCTCTGCACTTGCTGCGCTCATGGTGACCATAACAAATACCATGGAAAGCATCATAAGGCTCATAAGAATATTCATACAATATGTAAGAAGACTCATCAATTCACCTGTAGTCAGACTGCCGCCAACGATCATATTCGCACCCAGCCAGCTGATTCCAAGAATACATGCATATACTGTAAACTGCATAACCGGCATATTCATAACTACCAGTTTCTCAGCTCTTACAAACATTTCGTAAACTTTATTGCAGGCTTTCTGAAACTTAGTGGTCTCATATTCTTCACGTACATAAGCCTTCACAACGCGGACTGCGCTGATATTCTCCTGTACGCTGGCATTTAAATCGTCATATTTCTCAAATACTTCCCGGAAATACTTAGTCGCCTTTTTCATAATAAATACGAGAAAACATCCAAGAAAAATAACGGCAATAAGGTAAATGCTGGCAACCCTTGCATTGATCATAAACGCCATCGCCATGGCACAGATCAGACTGGCCGGGGCACGGGTACACATACGCAGGATCATCTGGTATGCATTCTGCAGGTTGGTCACGTCTGTAGTCAGACGTGTGATCAGACTTGCAGTACTGAACTTGTCAATGTTTGAAAATGAAAATGTCTGAATGTTAGTATACATTGCTTTACGAAGATTACGGGCAAAACCGGAGGATGCGTATGCTCCGTATTTTCCCCCAAGAATACCGGTAACAAGTCCTGCAACAGCAAGAAGCGCCATAATGGCACCTTTTCTGTAAAGATAACTGATATTACCGGCTTCCACACCGTTGTCGATCATATCTGCCATTACAAGAGGAATCATTGTCTCCACCACAACCTCCAGTATCATAAATACCGGTGTGAGGAAGGAGGCCTTCTTAAACTCCTTTACCTGGGCAAGTAATGTCTTTATCATCAGGTTCTCCCCTTTCTTTTTTGTTAGTTTTCATCCCGCAGACAGCACTCTCTTTGGGCATTTTCCCGGATCATGTCCAGAACTTCCAGGAAGCATTCCAGTTTTTCCTGGGGAATGTCAGACTTCAATACTTTCTGGATCCGGTCAAAATTCTCCATAATTTCCATCTGAAATTCCATTCCCTTTTCTGTAAGCACCAGACGCTTCAGTCTGGCATCTCTTGGAATAGGTTCTCTGGTAATAAGCCCTTTCTTCTCCATTGCCTGAAGGATTCCTGAAGCAGTAGAACGCGCCATCTGAAATTCTGCTTCCAGGTCTTTCTGGAAAACAGCCTCTTCTGAATGCCGGTACAGATAACCAATGATCCACCCCTGCATGCGGTTAATTCCGGCTTTTTCATCCACCTTGGACTGATACGAATTCACCAGACGCCCAATTACCTGATTGAGAGTACGAACCTCATACCCTATTTGCCGTTCCGCCCTGCAGCACTCATCAGGACCAGTTTTCTTCTTTTTCTCCATCTTTCCCTTCTTTCATATACTTCCATACAAAATAGTTCATGTGCGAACTGTTCGGGTTCGAACTGTTCGGGTTCGAACTAATTATAAGGGGCATGTTTCTGAATGTCAATCCTGTTTTTTCAATATCCGCTTTGCTATTTGCTCGCGGAGCGTTTTTTGTGTAATAGGAAATTACTCCGTAATATTTCTATTACACAAAAAAATACCAGAAGCAAAATTCCCATTGCTCCTGGCATTCCTTTTTATTTCGAATAAAAGCTCCACTCCCTTTCATCCACAGGCAGGTCTTCCATCTGATAATTCTCAATCCGGATGAAACTTCCCATCTCGATTTCCTGAATCATACGCTCAATTCCGGAAAGCTCTCCCTGGACTTCCATTTCCACTCTGCCATCCCACAGATTGTCCACCCAGCCGGTAAGATCATTGGCTCTCGCCGCATTTTTGGCACGGTAACGAAATCCAACGCCCTGCACCTGCCCGGAAAAATATATGTGTTTTCTCACTATCGCCATCTTTTGTCACTCCTTATGTACCTTATGATATACGTCAATACCGGCAGATGCAAGAATTTTTATTATTTTCCCTCAAAAATCTGAGCAATCGGGGAATCCGATGACAAAATAACGGTCTTGTTTTCTCCTTGCATAGAAGCTTTCAGTGCTTCAAGACTTCTTACGAAGGAATAAAATTCACTTCTCTCATCTTCCCCATAAGCCTGGGAAAGAATTTTCATATATTCCTGTTCCCCTTCTGCCTTCAAAATCTCAGCCTGCTTCTTCGCATCTGAAATCTGAATGGTCACTTCCTTATCCGTCTTGTTCTGGATTACTTTTGCTTCTGAATCGCCTTCTGCTTTATATGTAGCAGCAATATTATCACGCTCTGAGATCATTCTCTCATACACAGCAGCCTTATTATCGTCCGGCAGATCCAGCTGCTTTGTTTCAAATTTAATCAGCTCTATTCCATATTGTTCCATATTATCTCCAATGGCTTCCATCACCATATCCGATAATTCTCCGTCACGGCTTGTGATCACTCTGTCCTGGGAAAGACTGCTGATCACATTTTTTGTGGCATTATATACGGCCGTATTAATTCGGCTCTCGCTGTTTTCCAAAGAAGAGTTCAGAGTCTGTGCAAATTTAAGGGGATCTGTGATTCTCCACAAAACATAGCTGTCACTGATCATGGTTTTCTTGTCCTTGGTAATCACATCAGATGCTTCCAAATCATATAACAACGTTTCCTTTGGTAAAGACTGTGTTCTTTCTATCAATGGAATTTTAAAGCTGATTCCCGGTTCGCAGATCACTCTGTCAACTTTACCAAACTGACGGATCAGCTTGTATTCATTTTGTTGGGTTATAGTTATGGAAGAACCGATTATTACTGCTCCGAGAATGCCTGCTATAAGTGCCGCTTTTTTCATTTTCATAATTTTTTATCCTTTCTATCAGATACTTATCTTAACTTCACTTAGTTTCTTCACTTGTATCTTCTTCTGTTTTCCAGTCTCCGGAAAAAGAATCCAGCGGCAATATCTTTTCCACGCCACTTCCGTTGTCGATCACAATCTTCATACCAGGCAGCACATCTTCCATGGTTTCATAGAACATTCGCATTTTTGTGGTCTCCGGATTCTTCACATATTCCTCATACATTGCATTAAATCTTGCCACCTCAGCTTCTGCCTCATTGATCCTCACCTGTTTTTGTGCCTCCGCATCCTGAATAATCTGGTCTGCCTGGGCCTGCGCTTCGGGAAGCTTTTCGTTCCTGTATTTATTGGCATTGTTAAGCGCCGTTTCCTTTCCCTGTTTCGCAGTTTCCACCTCTTTAAATGCTTTCATCACTTCTTCAGTAGGCGGCTCGGAATCTTGTATTGTTATGTTAACCAACTGAATTCCAAGATCCTGTTCCTCCATCTGATTCAAAATCATCTCTTTGATCTTGCTCTGGATTTCTCCTTTTCCGGTGGTCAGAACCTCATCCACGTTATAGCTTGCTATCACAGTTCGGATACAGCTTTGCGCAATATTTTTTAAAATCTCTTCCGGCTGCTCAGATGTGTAAAGATATTTTACAGGTTCTGAAATTCGATATTCTACAAAGAAATCCACATCAATAAAATTATAATCCGAAGTGATCATGATTCCTTCATTTTCCACCACCTCATTGTTCCCCATACTGTATCCGATTGGAAATCCCTGGATCGTGGTGTTTACCTTCTGCACCTGCTGTACAAAAGGGACTTTGAAATGTAATCCCGTTTCAGTTACTGCCTTTGGCACTCCAAAGGTTGTGAGTACTGCCTGTTCCTGCTCCTGAATCTGGTAAGTTGCATCCAGAGCCAATCCCCCTGCCGCTATAAGCCCGGCAGCACCGATTGCCAGATATTTCATTTTTCCATTTCGCTTACTCATTTTTCTCCTCCATCTCTTTTACCAACAATAGTTTTCAAAAAGGGAGAATAAAAAAAGACTTTTATCCCAGGCACTGTCATAATGCCTGAAATAAAAGTCTCGCTGATTATCTCATAATGCGGGTAGTTTCATCTACCGTTCTGACGCATTTATGCACCATTCAGAAAAAACGGAATTCCATTTATCTCTTCATGGCCGCTACTCCCTTTTCTTTGAGCGGTATCATATCATAAGTATTCATGAAAATCAAGATGTTTTTTATATTTTTTCACTTATCTTAGCTTCCACGCCCATAAATCCCCATTCCCGCCGTGATTGGCAGGTGTTTGACTCTTTCTACTATGGTTATGCCGATTTTTCAAAAAACAGGACAACTTTTCAGAGAATATGGATTTCTTTACATTAGCATGATACAATTAAGAAAGTAAAAAAACGGCACAGCATAGATCATCCGGCTTGCTGATTGGGATACAGTGAAAACAAACAAATTTGCAAACAGAGCAATAGCCAATAGCCTATCTTCTAAACTGTGAGAACGAAAAATTGCCCAAGGAAATAATGGTGGCATTTGAATAACGAGGGAGTGAGATACATGGAACAATTATTGATTATTGAAGATGATATAGGGTTGAATCAGGGTTTAAGTAAAGCACTGAAAGCAGATGACCGTCAGATTATATCCTGCCAAGACCTAAAAACGGCGAAGGAACAGCTGCTTTGCGGCGGTGTATCCCTGATCCTGCTGGATATCAATCTGCCGGATGGCAGTGGGCTTGAGCTGCTCCGGGAGATCAAGGAAAACACGCCCGGGATTCCTGTTATTCTGCTGACTGCCAATGACACCGATCTGGATATCGTAGACGGACTGGAGAGAGGCGCTGATGATTATATTACCAAGCCCTTTTCTCTTTCGGTTTTGCGGGCAAGGGTGAATACCCAACTGCGAAAGCAAGCGTCAAACCATAAAAATGCGCCGTTCCATATGGATCTATTTCACTTTGACTTTGAGGCTATGACCTTTTATGTGGCAGATTCAAAAGTGGAATTGAGCAAAACCGAACAAAAATTACTGCGTCTGCTTGTTGAAAACCGAGGCCGAACCATGACCCGTGGAGACCTTGTAGACCGGATCTGGACAGATGGCGCAGAATATGTGGATGAAAATGCTTTGTCTGTTACGATCAAGCGTCTGAGGGATAAGCTTGGTGCACAGAAATATATTAAAACCGTCTATGGAATCGGTTATAGCTGGGTGACAAAAGATGAATAAAACCGGCATTGTGATCATACTGCTGTGTTTTCTGGCGGCGGCAGCTGTTGTGTTATGGGAGCGGAGAAAGGCCAGAAAAACGATGGAAGAAATCGAAAGGATGCTAGACGCTGCCATGACCGGCTCCTTTTCTGAAACCAATTTTGATGAAAGCCAGCTGTCTGCATTGGAAACGAAGTTTGCGCACTATCTTTCCGCAGCAGAAGCATCTTCTCAAAATATAGCGCAGGAAAAAGACAAAATCAAAACCTTGATTGCAGACATTTCCCACCAGACGAAAACGCCGATTGCAAACCTGCTGTTATACAGCGAGCTTCTGAAGGAGGAAACTCTGCCTGCATCGGCGAAGGCAAATGTGGAGGCGCTGTACAAACAATCGGAAAAGCTGCGATTTCTGATCGATTCTCTCGTAAAGCTTTCCAGACTGGAAAACGGGATCATTTCACTCTCCCCTCAGCAAGCAGCGCTGCAGCCGCTGCTTGAAAGCGTAGTAGAACAATATACTGCCAAGGCTTCTGAAAAAGGATTGTCTTTGCGACTGCAAGATACCGATGCTTTTGCTGTATTCGACTTCAAATGGACAGCGGAAGCGCTGGCTAATATCGTAGACAACGCCATCAAATATACAGAGCATGGCACCATTACTATTTCTGCCGTAAGCTATGAAATGTTTGCAAGGATCGATATATCGGATACCGGTTCAGGCATCCCGGAAAGTGAGCAAGCGAAGATATTTGCTCGCTTTTACCGCTCAAATAGTGTGCAGAAACAAGAAGGTGTGGGCATCGGCTTATACCTTGCCCGACAGATCATATCCGGCGAGGGCGGTTATATCAAGGTTGCTTCCGTTCCGGGAAAAGGAAGTACGTTTTCCATATTTCTGCCGAAATAACAACAATTCTATCAAAACTGTTAGATTTCATTTTCCGCCGGAAAGAATGTGGAAAGATTCCTATGCGATAATCTGTATGTATCAAAGGATCATTTCCTTTCATACATACAGATTTTTTCATGGAGGTACTCATTTATGGAAGTTTTACAGGCAAAAAACCTGAAAAAGATTTATGGCTCCGGCAATAACGCAGTTCATGCGTTGGATGGAGTTGATTTAAGTGTAAAGAAGGGCGAATTTGTTGCAATCGTCGGCACATCCGGCTCCGGCAAATCCACGCTGCTGCACATGCTGGGCGGGCTGGATCGCCCTACAAGTGGCACGGTCATGGTGGACGGACAGGATATTTTCTCCCTGAAGGAGGAAGCGCTGACCATCTTCCGTCGCAGGAAAATCGGCTTTGTGTTCCAAGCATATAATCTTGTTCCGGTGCTGAATGTGTATGAAAATATTGTTCTACCCATTGAGCTGGACGGTGGCAAGGTCAATAAGGATTTCGTACAGCAGATTGTACAGACACTTGGGCTGGATGATCGTCTGGATGCGCTGCCCAATCAGCTCTCAGGCGGTCAACAGCAGCGGGTAGCCATTGCCCGTGCGCTGGCGGCAGCACCCGCTATCATTCTGGCAGATGAACCCACCGGCAATCTGGATTCCAAAACCAGCCAGGATGTATTGAGCCTTTTGAAAGTCACCAGTCAAAAGTTCGCCCAGACAATCGTAATGATCACTCACAACGAAGAAATTGCGCAGATGGCAGACCGCATTATCCGTATCGAAGATGGTCGGATCGTCTCCCAGAACTAACGGGAGGTGGCTACGATGAATGTCAAAAACAGAAAATGTATTCGAAAGCTCAGCTTAAAATCTCTTTATGCGAACCGTCGCCGCAATCTGATTGCTATTTTTGCCATTGCGCTGACAACGCTGCTATTTACGTCCATGTTC
Organism: Ruminococcus sp. D54t1_190329_F1; assembly: GCF_015551645.1. NCBI lineage: Bacteria > Bacillati > Bacillota > Clostridia > Eubacteriales > Oscillospiraceae > Ruminococcus > Ruminococcus sp. D54t1_190329_F1. The sequence continues at coordinate 45,729 of NZ_JADNDC010000008.1, read as the reverse complement.
ACCATTGTCTTGTCACTGAACGCCAGCTATGAAACCTACCAGTTTCGGCAGGTAGGCGGCTATGCACACGGCACCTTTAAGGATGTTTCCCCCGAGCAGGCGGAACGCATCGCTGCCCACCCAAAGGTGAAGGCTGCGGGGATACGGAAGGTAATCGGTATCACTGCGGAGGGGGTCTTTGCCAAAGTACCGGCAGAGATCAGCTACATGGATGCCAACTGCACTAAATGGAGCTATGCAACCCCTACTACCGGACGGATGCCCGAAAGCGGCAAAGAGGTAGCCATGGATACGGCAGCGTTGCAGCTGCTTGGCGTAACGCCGGAGCTGGGCGCCGAGGTCACGGTTTCCTATTCCATTACGGACAAGGATCAAACCGCCTTTACTGTAACAGATACCTTTACGCTGGTAGGCTATTGGGACTATGATGAACTAATGCCTGTTCATTACATCAACATCAGCCGTGATTACGCAGATGACATCGAAGCGCAGGCAGTAAAAACAGGTTTACAGCCTTTCCGCACCGATTTGAATGTCATGCTGGCCTCCGGCACAAACATTCAAGGGCAGATGGAGCAGGTGGATACCGATCTTGGCTACACATGGGACAGCTATACCGATCCCAACAGCGTCCGGATCGGCGTCAACTGGGGATATACCTCATCCCAGCTGGAGTCGAAGCTTGATCCGGAACTTGTGATCGCCATAGCAGCTTTTTTGCTGCTGGTGATTTTCACTGGGTATCTTATCATCTATAACATTTTTCAGATCTCTGTTGCAGGGGATATCCGGTTTTACGGACTTCTGAAAACCATTGGCACAACGCCCCGGCAGCTCAAACGCATCATTCGCCAGCAGGCACTTCTGCTTTGTCTGATCGGCATTCCGGCGGGGCTGCTGCTGGGCTACGGCATCGGCGCTGTTTTGGTGCCTGTTGTCTTGCACTCCATCCAGTTGGATACAGGCATCACCACCATCAGCACTTCGCCTGTGATCTTCCTTGGGTCCATGCTGTTTGCCTTGTTGACGGTGCTTTTGTCCTGTTCTAAGCCCGGAAAAATGGCAGCCAAGGTCTCTCCGGTGGAGGCTACCAAATATACGGATGTGATGCAGACCAAGAAAAAACGGCGCAGCATCCGGGGAGCAAAGCTCCATCAGATGGCCTTTGCCAATCTGGGACGAAACAAGAAAAAGACGGTGCTGGTGGTGGTGTCTCTGGCACTGTCGGTGACACTGTTCAATGCGCTGTGTGCCTTTGTGGGCGGCTTCAGCATGGAGAAGTATGTATCCGCCATGACCTGCGCCGATTTTATCGTCAGCACGCCCGACTATTTCCGTTACAACCCGGCAGATGAATTCATCACGCCAGAACAAATCGAAGAGATCGCAGCAAACACAAAGGCCAGTCTTTCCGGCACGGGATATGCTGTGCGAAAACCCGCCTACCTGTGGATGACGGAGAATGCTCTGCGGCAGGACTATGCAAAGTACGAAAGCGCCGAGCAGTTGGACAGCCATATGAGCCGTCTGGAGCACCGGGGCAATATGGTGATGGGAGATACCAGAATCGAGGCTCTGGATAACAGTCTGTTTGACAAGCTGCAAGTATTCGACGGAGATATTTCTCCCATGTTGGAGCCGGACAATAACGCCATTGCCATTGCGGTTTCCTTAGATGACTACGGTAATCTGCCCAATCTTGAATACTACCCCAAGGTGGGAGACACGATCACCGTTACCTATGCGGACGATGTGAAATATATCGACAGCCGCACCGGGGAACTCACCGAAGATACACCGGAGGAGTACTTTCAGGCAAAATTGTATGGAGCCAGAGATGTAGAGTACACGGTCTGCGCCTTGGTAGAACTTCCGAATTCCATGAGTTATCGTTATAGTGGTATTGGATATGACGTAGTTTTGTCTGTGGACACCGCACAGAGGGACAGCGGTGGTGCAGCCATTCCGATGCTCTACCTGTTCGACACAGCGGACGAAGTTGACGAGGCCGAAGCAGAGCAATATCTATCGAAGCTCACTGCCGGTGAGTTTTCGCCCTTGATGTATGAAAGCAAGGCCACGGCTCGCTCTGAATTTGCTCAGTTCCGGCAGATGTTCCTTCTGATAGGTGGTATTCTCTGTGCTATCATCGGGCTGGTGGGACTCTTAAATTTCTTCAACGCCATGATGACCGGTATTCTTTCCCGCCGCCGTGAATTTGCTGTGCTTCAGGCTGTAGGAATGACAAACCGGCAGCTCAAAACCATGCTGATCTACGAGGGGTTGTTTTACGCAATGTCTTCTGTAGCGGCGGCCTTTATTCTGTCGCTGGCGGTGGGACCTCTTGCGAGAAAAATGCTGGGCAGTATGTTCTGGTTCTTTGAGTATCGATTCACCATTCTGCCTGTCCTGCTTACAATTCCGTTATTTCTTCTGCTGGGGTGGCTGATTCCTTGCATGATGTATGACAACGCAGCGAAATGCAGTGTTGTAGAGCAATTAAGGGATACTCAATAACTGTTAAGCAAAAAACGGCCCTCTGCCAATGAAAAGGCAGAGGGCTGAAAATCTACGGGTTTATATTCCGTCACAGTTTTTAAATAGGTTTCGGGGTTTCGTTCAAAACAAGACAACCGTCTCGTGTATTGCACTCCCGCAATCCTGGTATCTTATAAAAACTTCCACGCTTCCACATCAAAAACGCCTCTTGGTGTAATTCGGATCTGCGGAATAACCGGCAAAGCCATAAAGGACAGCGTAATAAACGGATCATGACCGTCTTTCACACCCATTTCATGAGCTTTATGGATCATTCGCCCAAGAGTCTCATTGTCTTTCTCAAAACCATTATCACTCATCAGTCCCATTACCGGAAGGGCAAGAGTGTCAAATACTTTATGATTCTCTACGATCGTATAGCCTCCCTGAGTACGCATCAGTTCCCGCACAGCAAGCTCCATGTCCTCATCATTATCTCCGATCACAATAATATTATGGGAATCATGGGATACACTGGACGCAATTGCTCCACCACGGATACCAAAACCTCCGATCACGCCACAGCCGATTTTCCCCGTCATCTTATGACGTTCTACAACTGCAATCTTCTGATAATCGTCATCGGACTGGAATTTGCAGGGACCATCCCCTGCTTTCAGAGTTCCCTTTCTGGTAGTAATCTGTCCTTCTTCTGCCAGAATCACCGGAAAGATTCCATCTGCAGACTCCAGCTGAAATGCCTCTCTGGAAAATTCAGCCACATGCACTGTATTTTTCAATTCAGGGGCACACGGCTTTATAACAATCTTTGCATTTTTATCTACCAATTGCCCTTTAAAGTACACATCTTCTATGGTCACACTGACAAGATCCGAAAGAACCAAAAGATCTGCCTGCCTGCCGGGTGCCACTGCCCCCTTGTCTTTCAGTCCATAACAATTAGCTGCATTGATAGTTGCCATCTTAATAGCGGACACTGGATTCATGCCAAGGCGGATAGCTTTTCGCACGTTATGGTCAATATGCCCTTCCCGCTGGATATCCTCAATATGCTTGTCATCTGTGCAAAAGCAGAATCCGTCACCATTCATGTGTCTCTGTACCAGACCGCCCACAAGTGCCTCAAGATTTCGGGCAGCACTGCCTTCCCTTACGAGAATGGTAAGGCCGTTCCGCCGTTCTCGCATTGCATAATCAAAGAAGCTGCACTCATGGTCCGTAGCAATCCCTGCCATGGCATATGCCTGAAGATCCCCCTCTTCCAGAAACGGAGCGTGGCCATCACGGATTCTGCCTTCAAACAGCTCCAGCTTGTCATGCATGCTTTTCTCGCCCTGTACCACAGAAATGCTGTCCATTACTTCTCCAAGTCCAAGAATCCGGCTGTTATGAAGATAAGGAGCCATATCTTCAGCAGTAAGAGTACATCCATTATCATCAATGGAAGTAGCCGGAACACAGGAAGGCATCATTACGTATACGTTGGCTTTTACATTCTCTGTCTGATCCAGAATATAATCAACTCCTGCCAGACCGGACACATTGGCTGATTCATGGGGATCCACAATAAAAGTGGTAGTTCCATGTCTGGAGGCAACCGTTACCAGTTCAGCCGGTGTAACCAGTGTAGATTCCAGGTGAAGATGGCTGTCAATAAATCCCGGACATACATATCTGCCAGCCAGATCACGTTCTTCTTTCCCATGGAAGCTTCCAATTCCTGCTATAATCCCATCCTGTATGGCAATGTCTCCGCGGATGATCTCTTCCGTAAAAACATTCACAATCCTCGCATCCTTCAATACCAGGTCTGCCTTTTCCAAACCTCTTGCAATTCTGGAATACTGCTGATATTTTTCCAAATTCATATATATCCTCCTTTCATTTGTCAAATAATATTTATTGTACGCAAAAATATTTTGATTATTATTTATGATAGTAACACTTGTACAGTGAAATTTCAATGTAAATTTCAAAACATCCAGAAAAGACAAAAAAACACCAGAGATGATTTTTACTTTTAAATCACCTCCGGTGTTTCCATCAATTCTGCAGCATTGTTTTCATTTCCGACAGGATAGCCTTATCTCCATAATTTTCCCGGATTTTCACTTGTCATAATTATTTATCGTCTCCTGTAAGACGCAGAATATCCCTGATCTCATCCACATTCATATCGAGAATAACCGCCAGCTCATCAATGGTAAAACGGTTCTCCCCGTCATCGTCCGTCAGATCCTTCACTGCCGATTCCAGTTTCTCCACCTTCGTTACCAGACAATCATCCTGGAATTTCTGCTGTGTCTGCTCCTCAATGGCAGCGATGATTCCCTTGCGAAGCTGAAGACGTAGCCAAGCATCATCTTTACGTTCTGTCTCCGGGTCGGAAAGAGCCGTAAGCAGCACCACATTCGCCTCCTGAATCAAATCTGCAAGTTGAATCTCTGTACAGTTCATATCTGCGGCCATATTTGCCGCTACCGGCAGATAAATGCTGGTAAGAGCTGCCTCTGCAATGGCATCCCCATCTGCCAGATTCTCAAACAGTGTGTGAAGCATCTCCGGACTTACTTCCTTACCGTTGCTTACCTCTGCCAGGTAATCCTTCAGATATGCTTCTTCCTCTGAAGTAAGCGGGGTGCTGGTTCCTTTTGACTCCGGTTCCGTCTCACCCACTTCCTCTGTCTCCACCGGGGCAGTGTCTCCCTCTATCATAATTCCCTGCAGTTTCAGATACTGCAGTACCTTTAACATCTGACTGGTCTCAAGATCAGTACTTGCAAAATGCTCCCGAATCTGCTCATGCGTCAGCATATTTCCATTCTGCTTTCCAAGCTCACAAATATTCCTTAATTTCTCCTGAAACTGAATAACGTCCATATTATTCCTCCATGCTTCTTCGTTGTGTAAACTATAACAAATCCGTCCTGTAAAATCAAGGCATTACTGTTCACTCCGTTCACAGTAACGCGCTTCGCGATGCACAGAAAGACGAACCTTCTTGTGACAAGCACAAGAAGTAGCGTTTGCTGTGCAAACTTAACTCTCGGGTTTTCTGTGAACTTTGTTCACAAAAAACACCTCACGGAACGTTATCAGCGAACAGCAGCAAGCAAGTTAAAAAAATGACCCGGATCTAATTTTCATCTCGAAAATCCGATCCAGATCATTCCTCATTTCCTGCGGATGACAGGACTTGAACCTGCACGTCGTAAACACCAGAACCTAAATCTGGCGCGTCTGCCAATTCCGCCACATCCGCATATATATTATTTAAAAAACCGGAATGCCTCTGTTTATAAGGCTTCCGGTTCTCATTCGCAAGTGAAGCATCGGGGATTCGAACCCCGGACAACTTGATTAAAAGTCAAGTGCTCTACCAACTGAGCTAATGCTCCATATAGGACTGGGCTAGCTGGATTCGAACCAGCGAATGCAGCAGTCAAAGTGCTGTGCCTTACCGCTTGGCGATAGCCCAAAGGCAAAGGGTGGATACAGGGATTCGAACCCTGGGCCTCCAGAGCCACAATCTGGCGCGCTAACCAACTGCGCTATACCCACCACAGCGTGTCAGAAGGGATTCGAACCCCCGACCCACGGCTTAGAAGGCCGTTGCTCTATCCAGCTGAGCTACTGACACATATCTCTCTTCATCAGAGAAGCGGGTGATGGGAATCGAACCCACGTATCTAGCTTGGAAGGCTAGTGTTCTACCATTGAACTACACCCGCATTTACGCTGAAACGGTAATGTTGTTACAGCAGTCGGGGTGACAAGATTCGAACTTGCGGCCTCCTGGTCCCAAACCAGGCGCTCTAGCCAAACTGAGCCACACCCCGATGTCTTACAACATCATTTCTATGAAGTTGTCGTTCCTTGTGCTCTCAAGAATTTCTTTTCTCTCGCTCAAGGCAAGAGTTATTATATTATATGGTCTCCCATTTGTCAACACCTTTTTTATAAATTTTTATATTTTTTTCGAAAAAAGATGTAATTCCCGAAAACCCGCTAAAAATGCGGGTTTTCAGGCCCTCCACCACCTGCATTTTTCTCTTTTTCGACTATTTTCAAAAAAATATTTCAAAAAACATTTCATTTCCACAGTCAAACATACAGGTATTTTTCAGTTACAAATACCGAATTTCAATTTCCGGCTCTTCCCCTTTATACAGCTCCATCACCGCATAACTTGGTCTGCGGCCTTCCTGTCTCGGAAAAGAAAGGCTTCCCGGATTGATCACCAGTACACCATTTTTCTTCTCCACCACTGGCTTATGGGTATGTCCAAAGCAAACAATCTCACAGCCTCTGGCTGCCGCCTCTTCCGAAACCCCATAAAGATCCATGGACACACCATAATTGTGCCCATGAGTCACCATGATCTTATGTCCTTCCAGCAAAATCTCATCCTCTCTTGGAAGATCACTGAAAAAATCATTATTTCCTGCCACAATGGTACAGGAACATTCTGCCAGCGCTTCAATAAAAAATTCCCTGCCCTCCACGTCGCCGCAATGAATCAGATAGTCAAAGGGTTGCTCCAAAGCTACTGCCATCTCCAGTGACTCATCTCTCCCATGCGTATCACTGACAACCAGCACCTTCATCGTAATTCTTCCTTTATTGCCTGCAAAGCTTTTCCTCTGTGGCTGATTTTATTTTTTTCTTCCATAGACAGCTCTGCAGATGTACAGCCGTATTCCGGCAAGAAAAAGATAGGATCATATCCAAAGCCATTGGCTCCCTTTTCCTCATATCCTATACGGCCTTCCATGGTTCCGCGCACAGTTTCCACTCTTCCATCTGGAAAAGCTGCTGCAATAGCACAGACAAAACGGGCTGTACGCTGCTCATCCGGCACGCCATCCAGCCTCTGGATCAAATTTGCATTCTTAATATGATAGTCTGTATTCTCGCCCATATAACGCGCAGAATAAACTCCCGGCTCCTTATTCAGATAATCAATCTCAAGTCCAGAGTCATCGGCAAGCACAATTTCCCCATTACCGGTGAGCTTGCTGATGGCAGTCGCCTTAATCACTGCGTTTTCCTCGAAGGTTTTGCCATCTTCCACAATATCAGCCTGAATCCCGGCTTCTTTCATAGATACCACTTCTGCATCCAGATCTGCCAGGATTTTACGGATTTCTTTCATTTTATCTGCATTTCCTGTTGCAAAGATTATCTTCTTCATTTATCAGTGCCCTCTTTCTTTTCCTGTGCCGCACGTCTTGGAGGCTTTGGTCCCAGGAACTGGTAAAAATATGTTTTCAGCATTCCGTTATAGATTTTACGGTTCTTATCCGCCTTGCGCCCAATGTCATTTTCAGCTTTGTCATAAGAAGTGATCAGATACATAGACCACTTATCCAGCCCGCGGTAGCTCTCACCGATCTCGCGGTAAAGCTGCGGCAAAGCTGCTTTTTCTTCCAGACGCTCGCCATAAGGTGGATTCGTAATGATAAATCCGTAAGGCTTCGGGTGATGAAGCTCCTTCACAGGACGCTGCTGAAAATGGATCAGGCTTTCTACTCCTGCCATTTTCGCATTTGCCCTGGCTGCCTTCAGCGCCTCAGCATCAATATCATAGCCCTGAATATCTGTCTCGATTTTCAGATTCACTCTGTCCTGAGCCTCTTCTACAGCCTCATACCAGCATCTTCTCGGCACAACATGCTTCCAGTCCTCGGCAAGGAAAGAACGGTTCATACCCGGTGCAATATCTGCAGCCATCATAGCCGCCTCGATTGGAAAAGTACCACTTCCGCAAAAAGGATCTACAAGACTTCTGTCCTTTTTCCACGGAGTTAACATAATCAATGCGCTGGCAAGGGTTTCTGTAATAGGTGCCTTAACGGTCATCTGGCGATACCCTCTCTTATGAAGAGAAACACCGGAAGTATCGATTCCAATAGTTGCCACATCCTTCATAAACGCCACACGGATAGGAAAACTTGCCCCATCCTCCGGGAACCAGGACACGTTATATACGCCCTTCAGGCGCTCTACAATGGCTTTTTTCATAATAGACTGGATATCAGACGGGCTGAACAGCTTACTCTTCACTGAATTGGCTTTCGCAATCCAGAATTTGCCATCTGCAGGAATGTAACGTTCCCATGGCAAAGCTTTCGTTGCCTCGAAAAGCTCATCAAATGTCTCGGCTTTCACTTCCGCAACCTTCAGAAGAATACGCTCTGTGGTACGCAGAAAAACATTGGCATCTGCAATTCCCTGGGCATCTGCCAGAAAAGTAACCTTACCATCCTCCACCTTGCTGATCTCGTAGCCAAGATCTAGTATTTCTCTTTTCAAAACCGCTTCCAGACCAAAATGGCAGGGTGCGATCAGTTCAAATCTTTCTGTACTCATTCACTGTTTTTCCCTTCTTAAAGCACTATGCTTTTTACAATATTTCCGTCAAAATCCATGATGGAAAAAACACCGTCCTCAAGCATCGCATAGGTAGGCGGGTTTCCTTCTTTCGGAATGGATACGGAACCCGGATTCAAAAGAATGTATCCCTCCATCTGCTCTGCTTTCAGCACATGGGTATGACCATGGATCAGAATATCTCCCTCGCATAAGGGCGGCAGGTTATTCTGATTATAAACATGTCCATGAGTCGCATAAAGCGTCTTGCCGTCAATTGCCAGAATGCAGTAATCTGCCATCACCGGAAACTCCAGAACCATCTGATCCACTTCTGCCTCACAATTGCCGCGCACAGCATAAATTTTGTCTTTCATGGCATTCAGCATGGGAATCACCTGCTTAGGTGCATATTCTTTTGGCAGATCATTTCTTGGTCCGTGATAAAGCAGATCGCCCAGCAGAACCAGGCGCTCTGCCCCTTCTTTCTCAAAAGCATCCAGCATTTTCCTGCAATAGTAAGCAGAACCATGGATGTCAGAAGCAAACATATATTTCATAAACTTGGTTTCTCCTCTGTTTTTAGTGTTCGAATTGTCTCTCTCCTTTTCGGTTTACATAACCTCATGAAAAGGACATTTTTCTTCTTTACATTATCATGCCTTGATGGAAATTACAAGATAGTACTCTTTTGAATTTTTTCTCATATATCGCATATCAGATTTCTCCCTCTGTACTCCTTCATTCCCCCGATCACCGTTTTTGTCTTATATCCATTTCGCGCCAGAATCCTGGCTGCCTGAAGACTTGCCCCGCCTCTGTCGCAATACAGCACCAGTATTTTCCCTTTTGGAAAATCATATGTCTGCATTTCTTCAAACTTCTCATATGGCACATTTACCGCTCCCTTTATATGTCCGGTATGGTACTCTTTCGGATTTCTTAAATCTATAAGAAAGGAATCTTTCCGTCCAACATAATAATCCAGCATTTTTCCGGAAATCGGCTCTACAGGAAACATGGAAAATCCCCTTTTTTATCAGTATATCCACAAATACAAAAAAGGTGCCAAAATGCACCTTTTTTAAGTATTGCTTTTCGCAACCTCCGCAGGGGACTTACTTGATTCGGTTAAATATAAATCAAGATCAGAAATCCGTTGTACACCTGCGGACTATTTCGCACGGAACACACACATTCTTTTCAATCTGTATTTCTCTCTCAAGAAGATCGATCATTCGTTCCACTGTCTTTTTGCACATTACGCCCAGCTTACTGTCCACCGACGTGAGCTCAGGATCACTGCTGATTGCAAGAATTGAATTATTATATCCGGCAACAGGCAGTTCTTCAGGAATCGCCAGTTCCTTAATCTTTGCATACTTTACTGCTCCGATTGCAATTCCATCCTCCGTTGCAAGGACACTGTCAAAATCAAGGGTCCGGTTGTATTCAAGCAGCATATCCCGCGTATATTCAATGTCATTTCTGGTCTTGAATTTCAGATTTCCACAAATCGGATATCCGGCTTCCTGCAATGCAGCTTCGTATCCCGCCATTTTCTGCCTGGCACTATAGGATTCTGAATCATACATAAAAAGAATTTTCTCTTTTCCTCTCCGTATAAAGGCTTTCGTCACTTCATAAGTAGCCTGAAAATCATCCGCATAGGTGCAGTAAATATTATCGCCTGAAACCTTTGCGTTAATCATAAATATGGAAACCTGTTCCGCTGCCTCCCGAATATAATCTGTGTCAGATTCATCTTTACCATTTCCTGCATATGTAGAACCAACCAGTATCAGCGTGTCTATTTTCTTAGACAAAAGGAGTCTGACATAATCCTCCTTTTCTTCCTGTTTAAATCCACTGCAGCCAAGAATACAGTCATATCCATGAGCATGAAGATTTCGCTCCAGATAAGATACTGCTTTTGCCATATAGATATCGTCAATGTTTGGACAGATGATTCCTACTGTTTTCATCGATCCAAGACCAAGGCCTCTGGCAAACGCATTCGGCGTGTATTCATTTTCTTTCATAACCGCAAGAACCTTTTCTTTTGTCTTCGGGCTGACTTTCGGACTGTTATTGACCACTCTGGATACTGTTGCGATGGAAACATTTGCCAGCTTTGCAATATCATATATATTCACTATAGTTCTCCTGTTCGTTCTGGTAATAATAGAAAATAAGCTTTCTGATATCAATCATTTTACAGGTCAAACCCAAAATAGTCTACTGCATTATTGTACGAAATTCCGCACACGATTTCCTTCAAAGTTTTATAATCAGCTGGATACTCTCCATTTTCCACCCATCCGCCAATAAGCTTGCAAAGAATTCTGCGGAAATACTCATGTCTGGTATAGGACAAAAAGCTTCTTGAATCAGTAAGCATGCCAACAAAGTTTGCAAGCAGTCCCAGATTTGCGAGTGATGTCATCTGTGCGATCATACCTGTTTTGTGATCGTTGAACCACCATGCACTTCCCTGCTGAATTTTGCCTGCTGCCTCTGTTCCCTGGAAGCAGCCCAGGATTGTTCCGATTGCCTCATTATCATTAGGATTGAGGGAGTACAGGATTGTCTTTGGAAGTTCATTTGATGCGATCAGAGAGTTCAGGAAATCTGCTGTCTGAGCACTTGGCGCATAGTTATTGATGCAGTCATATCCAGTATCCGGTCCGAGCTGCTCATACATAAATGCATTGTTGTCTCTCTTGCATCCATAATGGATCTGCATTACCCAGTTCTTTTTATGATATTCTTTTCCAACAAACTGCATAAAAGCTGTCTTGAAGATCATTTCTTCTTCTCTTGAGATGCTTTCGCCATTCAGTCTCTTTTTAAAGATTTCATTTACTTTTTCTTCTGCCGCAGGCGCATACATAACATATTCCAGTGCATGGTCAGATACACTGCATCCCATCTGTGCAAAGAATTCCATTCTCTTAAGAAGGGCTTCTTTCAGATCTGCGAAATCAGCAATTTCAACGCCACTAACCTGTGAAAGCTTTTTCATGTATTCCGGATATTCCGGTTTTTCCAGATTCATTGCCTTGTCCGGACGCCATGCAGGAAGCACTTTTACCTCAAAGCTTTCATCTTCTGCAAGAACTTTATGCCATTTCAGATCATCTATCGGATCATCTGTTGTACAGATTAATTTTACATTGGATTTGCGAATAATGTTTCTTACAGACATATCATCTTCCTGAAGCTTTTTGTTACACAGGTTCCACACTTCTTCGGCTGTATCTCCGTTCAGATATCCTGTATATCCGAAATATCTCTGCAATTCCAGATGGCTCCAGTGATAGAGCGGATTTCCGATTGCTTTACCAAGAGTTTCTGCCCATTTCTGGAATTTTTCACGGTCACTGGCACCACCAGTAATGTAGTACTCATCTACTCCATTTGACCGCATCTGACGCCATTTATAATGATCACCGCCAAGCCACACCTGGGTAATATTCTCAAACTTACGGTCCTCTGCAATTTCCTGGGGATTGATATGGCAATGGTAATCTACAATTGGCATTGTCTCTGCATACTCATGAAATAACTTTTTTGAAGTTTCTGTTGAAAGTAAAAAATCTTTGTCCATAAATGCTTTCATAGAATAATTCTCCTCTTCTCTCTATCCGTTCCAGCGAAAATGTAAGGTCTTACATTTTAATCACAGTATACGATAAATAAGTGTCATTTTCAATTCATACAGCATTTGAAGAACAGCCAAATTTATGCATGATATATTGTGTATTTTTACCATTTTTAGCTTTTTTCCCATTTTCTATTGACGTTCCTGTTTTGTTGATGTAATTTGAATGTAAGCTCTTACATATATTATTTTCACATAAAGGAGGTTGTTGATTTCTTGAAATCTTTTATTAAAATTAATCCTTCAGATAATGTAGCCGTTGCGCTTCAGCCTCTGGCGAAGGGCACTGTGATCGAACTTGATAACTCCACACTCACTCTTACAGAAGACATCATGCAAGGACACAAGTTTGCATTAAAAAATCTCAAGCCTGGTGATTCCATTATTAAATATGGTAATCCCATTGGATGTGCAACCACAGAAATTTCTGCAGGTTCCTGGATTCATACTCACAATTTAAAAACAGGGCTGGGAGATCTTCTTACTTATACATATAACAAAAATGTCACAGAGCTTCCACACCAGAAGCCAAAATTCTTCCAGGGCTATCGCAGAAAAGACGGCCGTGTTGGTGTACGTAATGAAATCTGGATCATCCCTACAGTAGGCTGCGTTAACAATGTCGCATCTGCTATTGAGCGGGCCTCACAGAAGTACATGACAGACCAGATTGATGGTGTCTGTGCTTTTCCCCATCCTTACGGATGTTCCCAGATGGGTGATGATCAGAATAACACACGTCAGATCCTTGCTGATTTAGTGAACCATCCCAATGCAGGCGGAGTTCTGGTTCTTGGACTTGGCTGCGAAAACAGCAACATCGATGAATTAAAGAAATTTATCGGGGACTATGATCCTGAGCGTGTACGTTTTCTCGTTGCCCAGGAATGCGAAGATGAGATCCGTGATGGTATTGAAGCTGTCAAAGAACTGATTTCCTATGCATCCTCATTTAAGCGTGAACCAATCAGTGCATCTGAGCTGGTGATCGGTATGAAATGCGGCGGCTCTGATGGCTTGTCCGGAATCACGGCAAACCCTACCGTTGGTGCATTTTCTGACAAACTGATTTCCATGGGCGGATCCACGATTCTTACAGAAGTTCCTGAAATGTTCGGCGCTGAGGAATTACTTATGAACCGCTGCGAGACAGAAGATCTGTTCAACCAGACAGTTGCCCTTGTCAACGATTTCAAAAACTATTTTAAAAGTCACAACCAAACCATTTATGAAAATCCTTCTCCCGGAAACAAAAAAGGCGGTATTTCCAGTCTGGAAGATAAATCTCTTGGATGTACGCAAAAATCCGGAAGTGCACCTGTTATGGGAGTTCTTTCTTATGGAGAACCTGTAAAGGAAAAAGGACTAAACCTGCTGAGTGCACCTGGCAATGATCTTGTCGCCTCTACTGCCCTTGCTGCATCCGGTGCACACATTGTACTTTTTACCACCGGACGCGGAACACCATTTGCGAGTCCTGTACCTACAGTAAAAATCTCCACAAATAACCAGCTTGCCAAAAAGAAGCAGAACTGGATTGATTTCAACTGTGGAGTCATGGTAAATGACACTCCTCTTGATGAGCTTTCAGAAAATCTTCTGGACTTTGTCCTTGAGATTGCATCCGGAAAGAAATCAAAATCCGAAGAAGCAGGTTTCCATGATATGGCAATCTTCAAACAGGGCGTTACTTTATAAAACATAAATCGAATTGCGGAAGCAGCGTAGCTGCGTAGCAATCCGGATATCAAATGAGTGTCAAAAGACCTTTTAACACTCATATCATTATATATGAGGAAAAATGAAAATGAAAAAATTATCTTATGCTGTTTTAAAAGAACAGGGCTATGATGGATACCTTCTTGAATCAGCGCCGGAACGTGTACTTCAGTTTGGTGAAGGAAACTTCCTCCGTGCATTTGTAGATTATTTTATAGATGAGTTAAACGAAAAAGCCGGATTCAACTCCAAAGTTGTTCTGTGCCAGCCAATCGCTCCAGATCTCGATGACAGGTTCAACGAACAAGAGGGTCTTTATACCTTATTTCTCCGTGGATTCCAGGATGGCAAAAAAATAAATAAAAAGCGTGTTATCTCCTGTGTAAGCCGTTGTCTCAATCCATATAAGGATTTTGAAGCAGTTCTCGCATGTGCAGATAACCCGGACCTCCGTTTTATCGTATGTAATACAACAGAAGCCGGAATTACTTATGATTCTTCCTGTCAGTTTACTGATGTTCCGGCTGGCAGCTATCCTGGAAAACTTACTCAATTTATGTATCGCCGTTTCCAGAAATTCGGTCAGGAAGCCGGCAAAGGATTTATCATTCTTTCCTGTGAGCTGATCGATGATAATGGAAAAGAGCTTGAAAAATGTGTATTAAAATATGCTGAACAGTGGAATCTTGGTGAAGACTTTATCAACTGGATCAAAGCTGAAAACATCTTCTGCTCTACACTTGTAGACCGTATTGTAACAGGTTATCCAAGAAATGAAGCTGCTGCAATCTGTGAAGAACTTGGCTATAAAGATAACCTGATCGACACAGGTGAAATCTTCGGCTTCTGGGTAATCGAAGGACCTCAGTCAATCAAAGACGAATTCCCGGTTGACAAAGCGAACCTTCCAATCCTGATCACAGACAATCACAAACCATACAAGCAGAGAAAAGTACGTATCTTAAATGGTGCTCATACCTCCTTTGTACTGGGTGCTTACCTTGCAGGACATGATATTGTCAGAGACTGCATGAACGACGATGTGATCTGTGGATTTATGAACAAAACTATTTATGATGAGATCATCCCTACTCTGGACCTTCCAAAAGCAGAGCTCAAAGATTTTGCCGCTGCTGTTACAGAACGTTTCAAAAACCCATTTATCGATCACGCTCTTCTTTCCATTTCTCTGAACTCTACATCCAAATGGAAAGCACGTGTTATGCCGTCACTCAAAAAATATGTTGAACGCAAAGGTACACTTCCTGCATGCATCACAGCTTCTTTCGCCTTCTACATTGCATTCTATAACGGATATGCTATGAGCGAAGACGGACTTACAGCCAAAAGAGCAGCTAATGAATACACTGTAAAAGATGACAAAGCAGTTCTCGAATTCTACCTTGCACATAAAGATGATTCCGCAGCGGATCTTGTTCATGCAGTCTGCACCAATACTTCCTTCTGGGGCGAAGATCTGACACAGATTTCCGGATTTGAAGCAGCTGTATGCAATTACTTAACTCAGATCCGTGAAAATGGTGCGTATGAAGTAATGAAAGCACTGGCTTAAATATATTACTGAATCATAAGTTCTTTCCATGATTGAAAGCGACGGTGCAGGACGCGTGCAACGTTAGAGCGTGTCTGAAAAAGGCTCTGGATTTCCTTCCGCATTGCTCATCAAAAACCTCCGGCATACATTAAACCTCCCAACATGGGCGCAGAGTCAACAGACCCTGCGCCCTTTCTTAAAATATTTTAATATCTGGAAGTAGTATCTTCCCCAGACTCGTAAGAATTACGACTCTTGTTTTTGCTGCTGTTTTTTGAGTAAGAATTCTTGCAATCCTGAGAATTCATCTCATTTTCATAAGATCTGTTTGTTGAATTTTTGCTGTTCTTGTTTTCAGACTCATAATTTTTTGCCATTTGAGTATTCCTCCTGTTGAATGCCGCTGTTCGCGTTCTGTTCCGCACCCAGCAGCTGTTTTCAGATTACTTTGTGTATTGTAACCAATTGCAGAAAGAATATTCATCAAAATGATATTGCTTTTTTTTCCAATTTATATTATAATTGGCTTTGTAAAAGAATTTACCCTTCAAAAATTTTTTTACATAACCCCTTATTTAATTATTTATACTCCCCTCGAAATACCCGGTAGCTCCCCTACCGGGTGTTTCTCTTTGGATTTATAAGGGTTTGCGGGGTTTTGGGGTTCACCATTCTCGTAATATTTCTGTAACATTTAATAGATATGTCCAAAATATGTCCAAGATTCTATTTTCCGTCCAATCTTGGCTCTCCAAAATAACCCAAAATGAGGACAGTTTTATCACTGCCTCCTACAATGCTGTCCCTTTCTTTGGAACAAATAAATAACTCATATCCGCGTGTTCCAGTTCAAGCAACGAAAGCTTTTTATCAATTCCCCCGGCATACCCTGTCAGACTTCCATTTGTGCCTATCACACGATGGCAGGGAATGATAATAGAAATTTCATTGTGTCCAACCGCACCTCCAACTGCCTGGGCAGACATGCGGGATACATTTTTCATCTCTGCCATTTTGCGGGCAATTTCTCCGTATGTGATCGTCTGTCCATAGGGAATCTGCAATAAAATCTTCCACACTGCCTGTCTGAATGTTGAGCCGTCCGGATGAAGTGGCGGAGTAAATTTCGGTTCTTCACCGGAGAAATAAACATCCAGCCATTTTTTCGCTTCCGTGAGAATCTCTGTTTCCTGTGGAATATGCTTGTCTGGAAGTGTATTCCCAAAATATTTCTGTCCTTCAAACCATAGACCAGTAATTCCCACTTCATCTGCCGCCAGTAAAATATGCCCTAACGGCGATTTATATTTGTATGTGTATATCATATTTATACCTCAAAAATGCATGGAATCCTACGATTCCTATGAACAGATTTACAAAACAAAGTTTCCATTTTCCCTTAACCACTCATCCGCTGAGCAAAATCATCACCATCTGCACACAAGTGGTTCCGCAGGTGTAGCCACCATACTGACGCAGGTTCGGGATATCGATAAAAACATCAGCATCCTGGGTCTGCCCAGACTAAGGGAGACTGAGCAGATGGACTCTCTACCGCCTGCACCTGGTAAGTGAATAACAAGAAACATATGGCACCATCAAAAGCACCTGGTATCAAAATTCTGCATAGCTTTTTCATTTAGGCTCCTCATTCACCGTTCATACAACATGCTCCTTAAATGCTTTTCATTGTCAACACATCAATTTGTAAAATACAGAAAATCCCCACATGGTCTCTCATAATTATTAATCAGCTTATTCATGACCTGACCATTGTAATACAATGTGGCGGAGCCGCCGCCATCCAGGTTGTAGGCGTACTGACAACCATAGCTATTGAAGATATTAACAAGATCCCAGTGGTTCAGACCGGCGTAACTGCCAGTGTCGGTGACAAGAAGCACATAAATGCCAGGTTTCACCATTCCCACAGCAGTTCTCGGATAATATTTGGCTGTTTCTGACCAGGCAGGCTGGGCCTGTCCATCTTTGATCAGAATCGGACCAAAATTATAGGTATCTTTCACGCCCTCTTCCAGAAGAGCTTCGCCTTTTAATCCCTGCTCTGGTGTATAAATAGTGCCATCATATTTTACAGCCATTACGCTGTAACTGGTCTCATAATTTCCATAAATCACACCATTCTTGATACACATTCCAAGAGGTGACGGCCGCCCTGTCTGGTAACTAAACGCACTTCCATTCACTCCGATAATACCCCCATTACCAGAAACCGCACCGGAGGTAGTCTGTCTGGCACCACCATAGGTTCCATAAGATAAAGCGGATTTCAGCTGTCCGGAATTTTTGATTTTTATCAGCGCTACCCAGTAAGGAACATTATGTGTGGATTTTCTGCGCAGATCAATATTAAGAGAGCTGCTTTTATATGTATAGCGGTTATCATTCACCTTCACATCCGGTCTGGTCTGTCCGGTTCTTCTCCCGCTATCATTTACATAATATTTTCCCACCCACACATTTGTATACAAAGCACCTGTTTTCTTATCAAAATAATAACGATATTCACCAATTTTCTGCCATCCTGTTGCCATTCTGGAATTAGGAAGGAAATAATATCGCTTTCCTCCGTAGCTCAGCCAGCGGTTGGCAATTGCCACACCTGACTTATTGAAATAATAAGAGTATTTCGTTCCTGTAGCCCATCGGTTGCGGAACATAATGCCATTCTTCCGGTTGTAATAATACCGTTTCCCGCCTGATTTCAGCCAGCCTGTATAGCGTTTTCCATTCTTTGTGCTGTAATAACGCTGACCTTTGTAGGTAATTTTTCCCCAAAGCAGTTTTCCCTTGGAATTATAAAAATAATAGTCTTTTCCCCGCTTCACCCAGCCATGCTTTTTCGAAGTGATACTCACAGTCGTATTGGAAGCCTTCACATAAGAAGCGGCCCACACCGGAGAGGAACACATGGTAAATATCAAAAACAGAAAACAGATAATCCCAAAGCTTCTTTTTTTCAATTCCTTCTCCCCCCTCATTTCAATAAAAAATCGTAACAGTTCAGTACTTTCACAGTTACACGCTCCGTGATGTACAGAACTCACTAAGCATTTGCTTTCTGGTTATAAAAAATTCGGGGCAGACAAATTACTTCGTCTGCCCCGCTGTATTTGCCTTGCTGCAGGTAATTATTATGCGGCTGCCTGCTCGCATAAATTACTGATTAAGCTGCCGGTGTCTCACTGTCATCCAGTGTATCTCCAGCCATATCTGTCTGCTCTTCGGACTCAGCAACACCATCTGTCTCCGTACTCTCAATATCGCTGTCGCCTGTAGCAGCGATCACATCGTCCAGCCATCCCTCAGGCATGCCTGCGCTGGTCAGATTCTCTGTGATTGCATCCATATTCATGGAAGCTGTATAAGCTTCAATTTCATCATCATTACTGAAATCATAAACATCTGTCAGGGAAGCAACATCAACTGCTGCAAGTGCCTCACCGCCATTGCCGCCTGTCAGAGAAACTGAACCAAGAGTTGCACCACCTGCTGCAATAGCAAGATTCCAGTCAATGCTGTCCTCATCTGCACCATCGGCTGTAAAGATCAACTGCATTCCACCAAATGGATCATAGGAATTTCCATCTTCATCTTCCACAGGCGCACCGGAAATTGTGTAAGTTCCCTTCCAGATTCCGTCCTGTACTGCCTTGGTATCATAATCTGTAACATCAATCACAGCTGCATCCGCTTCACCGGAAGAAATCGTGTAAGTTCCGCTTAACAGGTCACCTTTCAGCTCACCGCTTCCTTCAATTGCAACCTTGTCATCTCCGGAACCCAGCTGCATGGAAAATCCTCTCTTATCTCCATCCGCTGTACACAGATATCCGAAAAGCTCTTCCTCCTGCTCATCATTCAGAAGGAACTGGCGTCCAACAACCTCTCCGTCACTGTCAACCCATGCCCTTAAAATAAATCCGGACTCGTCAGTCTCATCAGCTTCTGTATCCAGATCTTTCTCCATATCCTCGATTGCTTCCAGGAAAGTCTCATAAGTATAATCTGGATCATTCATGGCTTCTGTCCAGGTCTCAATAAGCCCCTTCAGTTCTTCATCAGACTTGGCTGTATCCAGAATCTGCTGGAACATTGGAAGTGCCTCTGCCTGTGTAACATGTCCTTCCAGAACGCTAAGCTCCTGACTTACATCTCCTGCAACAGCTTCCTGTGCTCCAGGATTCTCAGCATCTGCAACATTATCAAAAATAATATCTGTGTATCTTGTAAGAATAGATGTCACTAAGTCTGCTTCCGGAAGGTTCTCCAGAGTGGAAAAATAGCTGTTCATGCTATCTGCCAGATCAAGACTCGTGGTAAAGGAAGAATCCAGTTCCTGATCTGCCTCTTCCACTGCTTCCTGAGTCATCTGCTCCATATTCATTTTAATATAGCCATCACTCAGCTCCGGAATTCTCATATAAATTTCAGAATTCTCTGTATCAAAATAATATTCTATTGTACAGATCTTGGTTCCATTTACATTCACATCCATAAACTCAGTCATGGACTTATCAGACATGCTTACATTTCCACTGATGGAAGCATCCGCCAGCCAGGAGATATCCACAGGAGAAAGCATTCCCAGAATTGCTTTTCCACCATCTTCCAGACTTACCTTTATTTCCGCATTTCCCTTAACTTCTTCTGTATCCATTTCAGAAAGGCTCTTTGCGTAATCAGCACCAAATTCCTCGATCATTTTGGCAAAGGCTGCTTTCTCAGTTTCCTTGTAAGAATCTGCTGCCCATGTGGTAGCCGGTACTGCACTGATTCCCATAAGGGATGCTAACAAAATTGCGGTAATTTTCTTTCTCTTCATAAGATCCTCCTTTGGTATAAATCCTTACGGATTCTGCAATCTTCCCGTTGCTGTTTGCTGGTAATTCCCAACTGCTCTCATTACCAGTTAAGCAACCAGTTTCTGTCAACGATCCGTCACGGACTATACAAAGTTCCATAACAGACATATCTGACAAAACAAGTTAATATCAGAATAGCATTTGCCGAACTTATTGTCAATAACCCATAAATATTCTGACGATTCCCGTGACAAAAAAGTGGTTACTGTTCCATCTGTGACCAATAAAACAAAAATTTTTCCCACAAACAAATCCTATAATTCCGGACAGGCTCTGATATATCATATTGTACCATTTACTCTCCACTGTCCTGTATAATATAACTATCCAGTTTTTCCATATACCTCTGGTCACGCTCAACAGTAATCACAATCACGTCATCCGGTTCATATTTATCCAAAAGCTCCTGGTCAAAGTCATCAATTCTCACAAATATGGTTTTCTGATAGCGATAGGGCATGTATTTTTCAAGGCGGAGTCGAAAAGAATCCCCGATCACCATTAAAGTTTTCTCATTCTCCGAATTGGATTTAAACACTTTCAGGATCTCCTCGCCGCCTTCACTCTCCTCTTTTTTCACCTTGTAACGGATACCATCGTGAAAATAATTCAACCCATACTCCCTGTCATCATTCAGCTCTTTATACCGCCCGATCATCCTGGACAGATCCCCCCTGCAAGGTTTAGTTCCGATCAGAACCTGAATATCTTCGATTGGCAGACTTTCACCTGTCATATCCTGTACAATTTTCTCGTTGGTAATATAGCCGCCTAAATTGTTCATATGAGTATCATATTTTCGGAACAGCTGGTATTTTTCAGTAAACTCCCTCAGATAATCTGCCAGAAAATCAAATTCCACGTCGGAATTTTCTTTCATATATTTTGCAAAAGTCTCCATTCTGGAATCCCCGATTCCAATCACCTTTGGCTTCTCCGGCATATACTTCGAATAAAGTGTCTCTTTGTTGGGAGCCACGTAGTAATGGAATTGTTTCACACCCCTGTCCAGGAACCAGTCCCGTACTTTTGCAATTCCGGATGCAATTTCCGCACTTTGTTCCAGTGTATACACATTGGTTTTCTGGTAATCTGCCATGGCATTTTCTCCCTCCCTTTCCGGCAGGTAAAACAGCCAGTTATCTTCTCCGATCACCACATCCCCGATCTTTGTATTGCGGAAAAATTCCGTATCAATAAAGTTGCAGAACTTCACCAGGTCATTTTTGAAGGGCACATGATCCTTATAATACGCCTCAAACTGCTCCGGGAAGTCTCCCAGAGATTCCAGATTCACCTCCGGAAATTCAGCCAGTTTTCTGTTTTCATTGTTTTCCGTATCAAATCTGCCGGAAAATCCAGCCCACACCACTCCTGGCAGAACCAGACTTCCTGCAAATAATACAATCAGAATTTTCTGTTTTCTCATATGCTTCCTGTTAAAATCTGAAATAAATAAACGGGTTATAGCTGTTATTTACAAGTGCCGCCACACTCAGCCAGAAAATCACCATACAGGCGATCATTCTCGGAACTGTCACCATTCCATTGGCAGGGATTTTTCCAGCGGAATGTACCCGGACCTTCTCATATATCTTCTGCAAAACTCCTGCAAATAAAACACCCATAACGATCAGAAAGATCATTTTGCTGTCAAGATATGCAGAAAGAAGAATGGTTCCTCCATGTGCCACAAACATATTTCTCACATAAGTGAAAAACAGGGAAATATTTTCTGCACGGAACAGAATCCATCCAAAAAACACCGCGGTCACTGTGTAGCCCCAGCCCACGATTCCAGGCAGTTTTTCCAGTTTTTTCCCAAGCCACACACGTTCCAGTATAAGAAAAAGGCCATGATAAAGCCCCCAGAGGATAAATGCCATTCCAGCCCCATGCCACATTCCGGTAAGGAAAAATACGATAAGCAGGTTTCGATAGGTGCATGCCGCGCCTTTACGATTTCCTCCCAAAGGAATATAGACATAATCACGAAACCAGGAAGACAGGGAAATATGCCATCTGTGCCAGAATTCCTGCACGGAACCAGCTGTATAGGGATAATTGAAATTCTCCTGGAATTCAAATCCGAACATTTTTCCAAGACCAATGGCCATATCGGAATATCCTGAAAAATCGTAATAAATCTGCATCATGTAAAGAATTGCGCCCAGCCACAGAGCCTTCCTGGATACCGCATATGGACCATATTTAAAAATTTCATCCACCACACGGGCAAAGGAATTGGCAAGGAGAACCTTTTTCCCAAGTCCCCAGCAAAAACGCATTATCCCGGCTGCAAATTTTCGGATAGTCTCTTTTCTTCCTGTAATCTGAGCTGCAATGTCGCGATATTTTACAATAGGTCCTGCGATCAGCTGTGGAAAAAAGGAAATATACAAAAGCATATGCCAGAAATTGTGCTGTGCCGGCACCTCTCCCCTGTACACATCGATCACATAGGACAACGCCTGGAAAGTATAAAAAGAAATTCCAATTGGAAGCGCCACCTGAAAAAGAGTGGTTCCTGTTCCATCTGCTGAAAAAAGTCCGGTTATGGCTTCTGTCAGAGTGCCAAAATACTTGAAATATCCCAGCAACCCCAGATTAATAATCAAAGTTGCCACAAGAATCTTTTTTTTCCTGGTCTGATATTTTTCAATCAGAATTCCGCCGGTAAAATTCACCGCCACGGAAAACAGCATAAGGAAAACATAAAGCGGCTCTCCCCATGCATAAAAAAGCAGACTGAAAAATACCAGGATTCCATTTCGGATTTTTCCGGGACTTATATAATATGCTGCCAGTACTAAGGGCAGAAAGATCCATAGAAAGAGCATCGAGCTGAAAACCATGTGTATCTCCTTTATTTTTCAAACAGGCTCTGGAGCATGTTTGTCTGTCAATGCTCAGTATTATAACATAAAAGACCCTCCCCATACCAGTATCCTGAAAAAATTCACATTCTGGTATGAGAAAGGTCTCCGTTTTTAACTGAGAGAAAAATCCATCCGTTCTCACTTATTTCGTTTTATAACTACACAGAACTTTTTTCGCGTGCAGATTGCAGGAATGATCTGAGGCATCTCCGCCTCATTTCAAGCCACTTACCAGATTTTGGAGTCCACAGCTGCGCGCTCGATCGGCAGGCCTTTCATATATCTTTCCATGAACATATTAAAGCCTTCTACACCCTCCGGATCCGGATTCAGGGTGCTTCCCTGATTTCCTGCAAATACCTTGGTATCCAGGAAGTCTTCCAGGGTCTCATTCTCCTCTTTGTTTACAAGATAGGAAGCGAGCACTGCAATTCCCCATGCACCGCCTTCACCGGCAGTCTCCATAACAGAAACCGGGGCATTTACAGCATCTGCAAGGATCTGCTGTCCAACACCTTTTGTCTTAAACAGTCCGCCATGACCAAGAAGACGGTCAACCTTTACCCCCTCTTTCTTAAACAGGATGTCAAGACCAACTCTCATAGCGCCAAGGCAGGTATAAAGATTGGTTCTCATAAAGTTGGCAAGATTGAATTTGCTCTCTGGAGAACGTACAAACAGTGGTCTTCCTTCTGTAAATCCAGTCATATGCTCACCGGAGAAATAGCAGTAGGACAAAAGTCCGCCGCAGTCCACATCTCCCTCCAGAGCCTTGTTGTATAAGGTTCCGAAAAGCTTGTTCATATCAGCTTCCATACCCATTGCTTCTGCAAACTCACGGAAAATATTTACCCATGCATTCAGATCAGAAGTACAGTTATTAGAGTGTGCCATTGCAACCGGATGTCCGGATGGAGTCGCAACCATATCAATTTCAGAATATGGTGCAGATAACTCCTTTTCCAAAACAAAAGAGGCAAATACGGAAGTACCTGCGGAAACATTTCCGGTACGCTTTGCAACGCTGTTGGTAGCTACCATTCCAGTGCCAGCATCACCTTCCGGCGGGCACATAGGAATTCCGGCTTTCAGCCTGCCTGTTACATCAAGAAGCTTTGCTCCTTCTTCTGTCAGGCAGCCAGCGTCCTGTCCCGCAACAAGACATTTCGGCAGAATGCCGCGAAGCTTCCATGGGAATCCATAAGAAGCAACCTGCTCATCGAACTGCTGAACCATTTTTTCATTGTAATCCCTGGTAGTGCTGTCCACCGGGAACATTCCTGCAACATCGCCAATTCCAAGAACTCTTTTTCCAGTCAGTTTCCAATGTACATATGCCTCCAGAGTGGCAATGTAATCAATATCTTTTACGTGAGGCTCGCCTTTTAAAATTGCCTGATACAGATGTGCGATACTCCATCTCTGAGGAATATTATACTGAAAAAGTTCGGACAGTTTTCTGCTTGCCTCTCCCGTAATATTATTTCTCCAGGTTCTGAACGGAACCAGAAGATTTCCTTCTTTGTCAAATGGCATGTAGCCGTGCATCATGGCGCTGATTCCAATAGCACCAACGCTTGTCAGCTCTACACCATATTTCTCCTCTACGTCCTTTGCCATCTGCTGATAACAGTCCTGCAGACCGGACCAGATATCTTCCAGACTGTATGTCCATACCCCATTCTCATAGCGGTTCTCCCACTCGTGTCCGCCGGATGCGATTGGTGCATTATTTCCATCTACCAGAACTGCCTTGATTCTTGTGGAACCGAACTCGATTCCAAGTGCTGTCCTGTTATCCAGGATTGCCTGCTTTGCTTCTGCTGCTCCCATGTGTAAAATCCTCCCGTTGTCTTTTTATAATGTGTAACATTCTTCACTGTTCAACCCAACGCCGTAAACAGGCTCCAGAGCGTGTTTGCCATTCTATGCGTTTTTACCTTCGAAACGCAATTTCATTCCAGCGAAGCTCATTCTTGAAGTTACGGATTGTAGTATCTTTGTCAATGTATACAGCTTCAATTCCCATTGCTGCAGCCCAGTCACCCATCTGCTCTGCTGTAAGATCATAAGTAAAGGCAGTATGATGTGCTCCACCTGCAAGGATCCATGCTTCTGCGCCGGTAGCCAGATCTGGCTGTGGTGTCCAGAATGCACTTCCTACAGGAAGCTTCGGCATAGGTTTCTCAACCTTCTTGCAATCTACATCATTGATGATCAGACGGAATCTATCCCCCAGATCAACAAGGGATGTTGCGATTGCAGGGCCTGTCTTGGATGTAAATACAAGTCTCGCAGGATCCTCTCTCTCACCCATGCTAAGCGGGCAGACTTTAATAGCCGGCTTGCCATCTGCTACGGATGGGCAAACCTCCAGCATATGTGACTGCAGGATTCCCTCTTTTCCAGGAACAAGATTGTAGGTGTAATCTTCCATCATGGAGGTTCCCTTAGCGTCCTTCATGCCTGCTGTCATAATCTTCATCAGACGAACCATTGCAGCTGTTTTCCAGTCACCTTCTGCGCCAAATCCATAGCCCTTCTCCATAAGTCTCTGGATTGCCAGTCCCGGAAGCTGCTTCAGTGCTCCAAGATCACCGAAATGAGTTACGATTGCCTGATAGTTTTTCTCTTCCAGGAATTTCTCAAAGCCTATCTCAATTCCTGCTTGTACTGCTACATGACGTTTGAATTCTTCCGGGTCTCTTCCCTCAGAAAGAATGTCATATTTATTATAATATTCTTCCACAAGAGCGTCAATATCTCCCTTGGAAACAGCGTTCACATATTCTGCGATTTCATTTACCGGATAGGCATCAACTTCCCAGCCAAATTTAATTTGAGCTTCTACCTTATCCCCCTCTGTAACGGCAACATTTCGCATATTGTCGGCCACACGGCAAACTCGGATGTGGCTGCTCTCCATAATGCCAACAGCAGTTCGCATCCAGGAAGCCAGACGCTCCTGAACCTTTTTGTCAGCCCAGTGGCCCACAATTACCTTTCGCTCGATTCCCATGCGGGTTACCATGTGACCATACTCGCGGCCACCGTGTGCGGACTGATTCTCGTTCATAAAGTCCATGTCAATGGTGTCGTAAGGGATTTCCTGGTTGAACTGTGTGTGAAGGTGGCAAAGAGGCTTTCTATATTCTTTCAGACCAAGTATCCAGGATTTTGCCGGGGAAAAAGTATGCATCCAGGTGATCACACCAGCACAGTCTTCATCAGCATTTGCCTCATTGAAAGTCTTACGGATAAGTTCATTGGTAATCAAGGTTGGTTTCCATATAATCTCGTATGGAAACATACCGGATTTGTTCAGCTCTTCCACAATAATACAGGAATGCTCAGCTACTTTACGGAGACACTCATCCCCATAAAGATCCTGTGAACCTGTACAAAACCAGAATTTGTAATTTCTTCCTGTTTTCATTGTAAAAATCCTCCTGTTTATTATATTTTTGTAAATATTGTTATTGATTCAATTTTTCAGGTGATGGTTTGCAATGTATATTTCCAATTGTAAGGAAACAATTATCAGTAATTCTTTGCAGCAAATATCATTTAAGCCTTCTGCAGGAACCACGAACAATTAACTCCGGCTGAATCAGACGTTCTACTTTGCTGTCCTCTTCTGACACTCCATTGATTTTTTCTAATATCAATTCTGCTGCCATCTCTCCAAGCCGCTCCTGTGGATGGGCAATGGTTGTGATTCCGGTTCCGCGCTGAGCATAGAGGGAATTGTCATAGCCTGTAACGGAAATATCCTTTGGTACTTGAAGACCACAATCTTCAAGAGATTCAATCACCTGCACAGCAATCTGATCATTGTAGCAGACGATTCCATGAGGAAGCGATCCGGTTTTTACCATTTCTTTTACCATCATAGATGGTTTACTCCGCCGGTCTTCGGTGTGGAACCATACTACCAGATCTGGATCATAAGGAATACCAGCCTCCTGCAATGCCCTCACATACCCTTTATGTCTCTGGATACCCTGAATGTCATCTGCCTTGAAAAAACCGGTAATCCTGCGGTGTCCCTGCTCCAGAAGGTACTTTGTCACCAGATAACCGCCCCTGGCATCATCCATAAGAATGTGGGGCTTGTCCTTCATTTCCGTGTAAATTCCCTGGATAAAAATGTATGGAATCTGATATTTCTCCAGATTTTCGTAAAGGCCAGGATGCCGACAGCTAAGCTGGCTTTTACTTGGCTCTATGATCAGGCCATCAATATCTTTCTGCAAAAGCTCTTCTAGACATTTCGCCTCTTTCTGACGGCTGTTACCTGTATTTTTCAAAATGATGCTGTAGCCCTGCTCAGACAGTACATTATCTATTCCCTGAATCAACCTTGGGAAAATGTAGTCGGAAATATAAGTTGTCACTACCGCAATATTTCTGGACTTTTTCATATGGCGCATTTTCTCGGAACAAAAAGTTCCTTTTCCATGGCAGGCTTCTATATAGCCTTCCTGTTCCAGAAGACTAAGTGCCTTTCGCACCGTATGCCGGCTGAGGGAATATTGTACTGTAAACTGATTCTCTGATGGCAGCTTCTCTCCTGGCTGAATCCTGCCGGAAATGATCTCCTCTTTTAGTTCTTCCATCAGGGTAAAATATTTTGGCTTGCCATTTTCAGTCATTCTTCCTTCCTCCTGTTTCCATCTTACAACTTGTACGCACATACGGACAAGTTGTTGTGTTTGGATATTGTATATAAAATAATCAGCTACATTTTATGCTCTTTTAACAAATGTTGGGGATTCTAAAGTGAAAGAAGTGAAAACATAAGATTTTATTTACAGAATGGCTATGTAAATCAACGCTTACATAGCCATCTGTTTTACACAAGTGTTATCTCGTTTACACAATGGGCATCCGAAATTCATGCTTTCACAGGACCTTACCGCCTGCACGATAACAAACAACACTCGCTAAACATAACTTTGTCTTGTTTTATTACAATGTCTCAATCAGCGAGTCAATGTCTTCCATTTTCGTTGCCCAGCTTGTTGCAAAACGGACTACTGTATGACTATCATCATATTTTTCCCAGAAGCTGAACTTCACTTTTTCGCCCAATTCCTCCATCTTTTTATTTTCCAGAATAACAAAAATCTGATTGGTTGGGGAATTAATGAAAAATTCATAGCCCTTCTCTTTTAATGCAGCTTTCAGTTTTGCAGCGGTTTCGATAGCATTTTTGCTGATTTCCAGGTACAGATTTCCTGTGAAAAGAGTATCAAACTGAATTCCAAGCAGTCTGCCTTTCGCAAGAAGCGCTCCCTGCTGTTTGATCATAGTAAAGAAATGTTTCGGTGCCTTCTTCGGGAAAACGACAGCTTCACCGCACAGGGCACCAACCTTGGTTCCTCCGATATAAAATACGTCTGTATAATTTGCAATATCTTTCAAAGTCACATCTGTCTCTGCCACCAGTCCATAGCCCAGTCTGGCTCCATCCAGGAATAGCGGGATCTCATATTCCCTGCATACACTGGAAATATCTGCCAGTTCCTGCTTTGTGTAAAGAGTTCCGTATTCTGTCGGATGTGAAATATAAACCATGCCTGGAAAAACCATGTGATCATAGCTTCCGTCTGCGTAGTAGGTCTGGAGATAATCTTTCAGATCTGCGGCAGAAATTTTACCATTGTTCTGGGGAAGGGGAAGAACTTTATGTCCGGTAAATTCAATTGCTCCGGCTTCATGAGCATTTACATGACCGGTAACTGCGGAAAGCACTCCTTCATACCGATTCAGCACGGACGCGATCACCACTGCATTTGTCTGGGTACCCCCTACCAAAAAATAGACCTCCCCATCCGGACAGCCACACGCCTCTTTTATTTTTTCCTTCGCTTTGTCACAGAAAGGATCCTGTCCATATCCCGGAACCTTTTCCAGGTTGGTTTCCATTAATCTTTTTAAGATTGCCTCATGAGCACCTTCGCAATAATCATTTTCAAAATACAGCATGATGTAACTCCTTTGTTTCATATTTTTCACTTGTACCATACAGGTATATTTTACTTTGATTTCGTTTTTTAATCATATACCTGCCCTAAATTTTTTACAAGAAAAATGTTTCCGGATAACAGTTCCGTAACCAAATGGCCAATAAATTCTTTCTTTTATATAATTCAGGGTTGACATTCCCACCTTTGCCGAATTATAATTACCACAACAAAATACATTTGCAGTCACGCTTCAATAAAAGGGAGTAGCTGGCATATCAAATGCACTGTTTCTGGTTTAGTGCATTTTTGTATATGGATTTTCATGCGTCAGAACGGTAGACAGTTCCACGAATCTGTCGCCCGCAGAAAATTGAAATGGCAAGACTTTTATTACAATAGTCGCATATCTTCAGATATGCAGTATTGTAATAAAAGTCTTTTTTTATACCCCAAAAACAGGTTATAAAATGCCTTCCCTACAAGGCTTTCATTTTTATAACAATATTAACATTATGCAAGTATTTTTATCTATTTAAGCACTTACATTCAAACACCCAAAAGGAGGAAAATGAAATGGAATTTTTAACAGACGGAATCCTTGCATTAACCTGGCAGCAAATTGTAATGTTTGCCGTCGGAATCACCCTGATCTGGCTGGCTATCAAAAAAGGATTTGAACCAGCCCTGCTTCTGCCAATGGGCTTTGGTGCCATACTTGTGAACCTGCCTTTTTCCGGAGTTTTAAACCAGACTCTGGCTGGCGGGATCCAGGCAAACGGAGTCATTGAATGGCTGTTCCATGTGGGAATTGAAGCCTCAGAAGTCATGCCGATTTTACTTTTCATCGGAATTGGCGCTATGATCGACTTCGGTCCCCTGCTTTCCAATCCCTCTTTGTTCCTGTTTGGCGCAGGTGCACAGCTTGGAATTTTTGCTGCAATTTTACTGTCCACCATCCTTGGATTTGACCTAAAAGACGCTGCTTCTATCGGAATCATCGGTGCTGCCGACGGACCTACTTCCATTCTGGTATCCCAGGTCCTGAATTCCAGATATATCGGCGCCATTGCAGTTGCCGCCTATTCCTACATGGCACTTGTCCCAATTGTACAGCCCTTTGCCATCCGGCTTGTCACTACAAAGAAGGAACGCTGCATTCACATGGAATATAATCCGAAATCCGTTTCCAAAACCATGAAGATTGCTTTTCCCATTATAGTTACTGTAATCGTGGGGCTGGTAGCACCTCAATCCGTTGCGCTGGTTGGATTTCTCATGTTCGGCAACCTGATCCGGGAATGCGGTGTCCTGGGCACCCTGTCCGACACAGCCCAGAATATTCTGGCAAATCTGATCACCCTGCTTCTTGGAATCACCATTTCCTTCAGCATGCGTGCAGACCAGTTTGTAACAAAAGAGACCTTACTGATCCTGGTGATTGGACTTTTTGCTTTTGTCATGGACACCATCGGCGGCGTTCTCCTGGCAAAATTTATGAATCTTTTCCTGAAAAAAAAGATCAACCCAATGATTGGCGGTGCCGGAATTTCTGCATTTCCAATGTCCTCCCGAGTTGTTCAGAAAATGGCCATGGAAGAAGATCCCACAAATGTAATTCTCATGCAGGCCGCCGGTGCCAACGTGTCCGGACAGATTGCTTCTGTAATCGCAGGCGGCATGGTTATCAACCTGGTCACAAAATTTTTATAAAAAAATTTTTATAATGAGGAGGGTCTTATCTATGAATACATCCAATATCATTATTGCACTTGAAATCATGGCAAAAGGAATGGCAGGAATCTTTACTGCCATTCTGTTCATCATTCTTTGTGTATGGCTTCTCGGAAAAATCGGAAAATAAATACTCCAATATATCTATAGCGCTTCTCTTTTCATCCCCGACAAAAAACGAGCCAAGGTCACATGCAGCATTGACCTTGGCTCAATATTTTTACTAATACATCGTTTCGTAAATAACTATACCAATCGCGTAGGATGTAGATCCGAGTGTGCAGGTCTAAAATCCACATTTTCTCTCTGTTACTCTACTGCATCAGCAGCATTCTCAGAGGCAGAACCGGGCTCCCCATCATAATTTTCCAGGAAAGAATGTCTCACACCATATTGTTTATATCCCACAACTGTATCAATATTTACATTCTCTACGCTCTTGAAAATGTTGCCCTCTACAAACGGATTCACCTTTTTCAGGTCACGGATCAGTTCCTTGATTTCTACACGTTTGGAGCGATTTTCGTTATTGCAGGTAGTGCAGGTATCTGTAAATTTACATGCACACTGAATAAAATGGAGATCATTGTAGTCACGCCATGCCTTAATATCATCCTCCCGCACCAGATACAATGGACGGATCAATTCCATTCCCTCAAAGTTGGTGCTGTGAAGCTTGGGCATCATAGTCTGTACCTGGGCACCGTAAAGCATGCCCATAAGAATGGTCTCAATCACATCATCATAGTGGTGACCCAGTGCAATCTTGTTGCAACCCATTTCTTTTGAAAAAGCATAGAGATGCCCGCGGCGCATTCTTGCGCAAAGATAACAAGGAGATTTCTCCACATTAAATACAGACTCAAAAATATCAGACTCAAAAATACGAATAGGAATATTTAACCTTCTGGCGTTTTCCTCGATTACCTGACGGTTGGCCGGACTGTAGCCCGGATCCATAACCAGAAATTTCACCTCGAAATCAAATTTATTATGAAGCTTCAGTTCCTGGAAGCACTTTGCCATCAGCATAGAGTCCTTGCCGCCGGAAATACAGACTGCAATCCTATCTCCCGGCTTCACAAGCTCGTAAGTATTGATTGCCTTGGTAAACCTGGACCAGATTTTTTTCTTAAATTTCTTGCGAAGACTGATCTCCACATTTTTCACAAAATCTTCGTCCTGTGAACTCTTCATGGCATCCATAAGCCAGGCAATGTACCCTTTCTCAAGGCTTACTGCATCCAGCCCCTCTTCCTCGAGCTTCTTAGCGATTTCTTTACTATTGATTCCGCGGCTGCAGCAAATAACCAGTTTTCTGGTCTTATCCACTTCCGGATTCTCCATGATTTCCTCTGGCTTACAGGCCAAAGCCCCCTTAACAGCGCCATGGGAAATCTCAATCTCGTCGCGGACATCAATGATCTGATAGGACTCCGCTGGTAACTTTTTTAATTCTTCTATTGTTATACTGCTCATTTAAATCCTTCCCTGAATATATTCTATAATGTCCATACTTTATATCACGATCTCAACAAAACTGTAACTCGTTCCTGCTCAGAAGAAACCTTGCTGAATATGATTGTTACTGTTCACTGGTCACGTTCCGCGAGGCGTTTTTTGTGAACAAAGTTCACAGAAAACCCGAGAATTGCGGCGCGAAATCATGCGAATGCATGATTTCTGTGCATCACGAAGCGCGTTACTGTGAACGGAGTGAACAGTAACATATGATTCTCTAAAGCATGTCCGACATTTTTTTGTTACAAAACGGACATGTCGTCTATCGGCGACATCTCTATATATGAAAATCAGCTGCTGTGCGCCTGCGACACTCCCGCATCTGCCGTTCGTGACGTTCATAGTATCATGTTAATTCCGATTTTTTATCAGTGACACAATAAACAAAATCAACGCCAGTACCGCAAAAAACGGAATCACTGCCACCAGAATATGAAACAGCAAAAAGACGACTATCAGCAGGATCACCACGCCCAGAAGTTTGCTGTACCAGGTATCAAACCGCCATACATGTACATGATTCCGGCTGGAGCTCTGGGTATTCTGTGCGTCATCCGAATAGGTGCTGTACTCCTCATAATCCAGCTGCCCGTTATCCACATCTGTATCCAGCAAAGTCCTGGCGATCAGCCTGGGATCTCCAAGTTCATCAAGAACCTGCTGCTCATCGCGTCCACTACGTACCTGTGACTGAATATAATCTTCATAGTAACGCACATGCGCCGCCACCTTACCCTCATGCATCTGTCCGGACAGCTGACTTCTCAATGTATCCAGAAATTCTGTTCTATTCATTCAATTATTCAACCTTTCTTATATAAAACCACGAATCATTATCCTGTTTCAAACAGGCTCTGTGCATTTTCTATTCTAACAATACTTGCCCTCATACGCAACTATCCAAGTCATAAAATTTTTATGAAGTCAGAAGCGGAGATTGTATTTTTCAATTCGGGTAGATTTTATCCACGTTCAAAGCATTTGTTATTTTTCACAAATATACATCGTCTTTTTTGACAATAATGCTGTCTGTTAATTTATTGACAAAATGTTTTTTTAATGATACAATGAACACATCAATTGAAAAGCTTCTGAATACTGACGGATCGTGGAGTTAACCACAGGGACTTCAGGAGCAGATCATGAGGATTACTGTTTACAGCTGCTGCACCATATTTTGCAGACAGCATAGGCAGTAATTTCCAGCCGACCGTCTGGGCAGTATTTGAATCATCAGATACTGCCCTTTTTTTACCGGGAGGTACCTCTGACATGAGGGAAATACCGTTGTCTTTTTAAGAAGCGGTCATATAAAAACCATTTAATCTTACACAACGAAAGGAGCTTTTATTATGGGGTTTAAAAGTGACATCGAAATCGCACAGGAATGTGAAATGAAACCAATCACTGAGATTGCAGCTAAAGCAGGTATTGAGGACAAATATCTTGAGCAGTATGGTAAATACAAAGCAAAAATCGACTACAATCTTCTGAAAGAAACAGATAAGAAAGATGGCAAACTGATTCTGGTTACCGCTATCAACCCGACTCCTGCCGGAGAAGGAAAAACCACTACTACAGTTGGTCTGGCAGACGCTATGCAGAAGCTTGGCAAGAACGTTATGGTAGCTCTTCGTGAGCCATCCCTTGGACCGGTATTCGGTGTAAAAGGCGGTGCAGCAGGCGGCGGATATGCCCAGGTAGTTCCAATGGAAGATATCAACCTTCACTTCACAGGTGACTTCCACGCAATCGGCGCAGCAAACAACCTTCTTGCAGCAATGATCGATAACCATATTTTCCAGGGCAATGCTCTTAACATCGACCCACGTAAGATCACATGGAGAAGATGTGTAGATATGAACGACCGTCAGCTTCGTAATGTAGTAGACGGACTTGGCGGAAGAACAAACGGTATGCCTCGTGAAGACGGCTATGACATCACGGTAGCTTCCGAGATCATGGCTGTTCTCTGTCTTGCAAGTGATATCAAAGACCTGAAAGAAAGACTTTCCAGAATCATCATCGGTTATACATATGGCAAACCGTCAGAGCAGAAACCGGTAACAGCTGGTGATCTTCATGCAGAGGGTGCTATGACAGCACTTCTGAAAGATGCTCTGAAACCAAACCTTGTTCAGACACTGGAGCATGTACCTGCAATCGTTCACGGCGGACCATTCGCAAACATTGCTCACGGATGTAACTCCGTAACCGCTACCAAGATGTCTCTGAAGCTTGCTGATTACACCATCACAGAGGCTGGATTCGGTGCTGACCTTGGTGCCGAGAAATTCCTTGATATCAAATGCCGTATGGCTGGTCTGAAACCAAATGCAGTTGTTATCGTTGCTACTGTCCGTGCACTGAAATACAATGGCGGCGTTCCGAAGGCTGATCTTAACAATGAGAACCTTGAGGCTCTTGAGAAAGGTCTTCCAAACCTTCTGAAACACGTAAGCAACATCAAAAATGTTTACAAGCTTCCATGTGTTGTTGCAATCAATGCATTCCCGACAGATACCAAGGCAGAGCTTGACCTGGTAGAAGCAAAATGTAAAGAGCTTGGCGTTAATGTTGCACTTTCTGAAGTATGGGCAAAAGGCGGCGAAGGCGGTATTAAATTAGCTGAGGAAGTAATCCGTCTTGTTGAAGAGCCAAACGACTTCACATATTCCTATGAGCTTGAAGGCTCTATCGAAGATAAGCTGAACCAGATCGTTCAGAAAATCTATGGCGGTAAGAGAGTTGTTCTTACAGCTAATGCTCAGAAGCAGGCAAAACAGCTGGAAGAGCTTGGATTCGGAAACTGCCCGATCTGTGTGGCAAAAACACAGTACAGCTTAACAGATGACCAGACCAAGCTTGGTGCTCCGACAGGCTTTGAAGTAACTGTTCGTAACCTGAAGATTTCTGCAGGTGCAGGCTTCATCGTAGCCCTCACAGGAGAGATCATGACCATGCCAGGTCTTCCAAAGGTTCCGGCTGCTGAGAAAATCGATGTAGACGAAACAGGTAAGATCACAGGACTGTTCTGATTTTTACATGTCAGCCAGGTTTCCGTGTAAACATGGATTTGGCACGTTGCTCACAAAAATCAACGCCCGGGAGACCCAAACTCCCGGGCGCTTTTTACATACAAGCAAAGTGTATCCTTTGAAAATAAAATAAAGGATTTTATCAGCCTGCCAGGGACAGACGCCCTGGCAGTATTATGTATATTACTTATTTCAGCTTCTCCCCTGTAAGCATCTCATATGCCTGGAGATATTTGTCGATTGTCTTGTCCACGATTTCCTGTGGAAGAGTCCAGTCGTTGTCCGGGTTTGCTTTCAGCCAGTCACGGGCAAACTGCTTGTCAAAGGATGGCTGGCCATGACCTGGCTCATATCCATCTGCCGGCCAGAATCTGGAGCTGTCCGGTGTAAGCATCTCATCACCAATAACAATATTACCATTTTCATCAAGTCCAAACTCAAATTTGGTATCTGCAATAATAATACCTTTGCTTAAAGCATACTCAGCACATTTTTTATATAATGCGATGGTGTAATCACGAATCTTCTCTGCATACTCCTGACCATGTCCCGGATAGTATTTCTCAAGATGGGTAACGCTCTGCTCAAAAGAAATATTCTCATCGTGGTCGCCGATCTCAGCCTTGGTAGAAGGTGTGTAAATAGGCTCAGGCAGCTTGTCAGACTCTTTCAGACCTTCCGGAAGAGTAATTCCGCAAACTGTACCATTCTTCTGGTAGCTTGCCCAGCCGCTTCCAGTGATATATCCACGAACGATGCACTCAACCGGGATCATATCCAGCTTGCGGCACATCATGCTGTTTCCGTCAAACTTATCCTGCTGGAAAAACTCCGGCATATCTTTTACATCAACAGAAATCATGTGGTTCGGCAGGATATCCTGGGTCATATCAAACCAGAACTTGGACATCTGTGTAAGAACAGTGCCTTTCTTCGTCACTTCGTTGTTCAGGATCACATCAAAACAGCTGATACGGTCTGTCGCAACCATGATCAGGCTGTCTCCGTTGTCGTAAATCTCGCGTACTTTGCCTTCTTTAACTGGCTTCATTTCCTGCATAGCTTTACACCTCATCACTTTTCTATTTTTCATTTTTGTAAAAGTCCCAAAGGCATGACTGTTTCACAATCTCAGCCTGCCTGTCTCCGCTTTTACAGCACCCAATTATTTTACCATTTTGCAAACAAAAAAACAATTCTCTTAAATGCCGAAATCAAGGCATCTTTTCCCGAAATCCATGTGAATCTTCACATGTAACCATTCAAAGTGATTGATTCCTGCACTATCTTCGTTTTATAATAAGAAAATATAACCAGCAGGATACTCTGCCTGCGAGGGACATTTCAGCTCACAAAACTAATTTACCATATATTCCAGGAGGCACTATGATCTATAAATTTGCAGCCGCCGACATGGACGGTACTTTATTAAATGACAAAAACGAAATTACACCATACACCATCGAAATAATCCGGCAGGCAGCCGCGCAGGGACTGATTTTCTCCATTTGCACCGGGCGCCCCATTCAGGGAGTGGAGCGCTATCAGAAACAGCTGGGCATTCAGGGACCTGTGATCACTTATAATGGGGCTATGATCCTGGATTCTGCTGACGGACGCGTTCTGTATAGACAGGAGCTGAAAGCTGACGATGCGCGTCTGATTCTGGAAGCAGGACTGAACTATGATACTACCATGTGCATCTGGTCGGACAATAAATTATATGGGAACAAGCTGAATGACCGGATTCAGGAATACAGCCAGGCTACCAAGGTAACGCCCCTTCTCATGCCATCTATCGACGAGCTTTTGGCGCAGGGGATTACGAAAATTCTCTGGTATGACGATGTTTCCCAAATTCAGCAAATAGAAAAAGAGCTACGGAAAACAGCTCATTTTCATAACGTAACTTTTTGCACCTCCAAGCCCTTCTATCTGGAGTTCTTCAACAGTAAGGTGTCAAAGGCTGCAGCTATTGATTGCATTGGTAAGCTCTACAATTTCACCCCCGCTGAAACTATCGCTATCGGCGACGGTTTCAATGACCTCTCCATGATCCGCTATGCTGCCCTTGGCGTTGCCATGGAAAATGCACCAGATGGCGTGAAAGAGTCTGCGGATTATATCACTGCACGCACTAACAATGAGGATGGTGTTGCAGAAGTTCTGGAGAAATTTGTTTTATAGAATCATGACTATACAAAAATGGTGATTGTGTTAATTATTTCACATTCAACACAATCACCATTCTATCAATCCGTTTTAAACCAAATTATGTCCGCCTTGCTATATCTCTTACAGATTCTTAAACATTACAGCTGTAGACTTCGCTCTTACAGCCAAATATGCTCGCTACATCTCTTACAGATTCTTAAACAGCGGCTTCATAGCCGGATACAGTTCTTTGAACTTCTGGTATCTCTCCTCATATTTCGCAGCCAGTTCTGGAGTAGGCTCTACAGTATCCACTACTTTTGCAAGCTTCTTGCCAGCAGTCTCAACGTCCGGATAAACACCGCATCCTACTGCTGCCAGCATAGCACCGCCAAGGGATGGTCCCTCTTCCACTTCCAGAACGTCAACCTTAATATTCATAACATTTGCAATGATCTGCTTCCACAGCGGGCTCTTTGCACCACCGCCACAGATCTTGGTACGCTCAATTTTAATTCCAAGACTCTTTGCAACCTCCAGAGAATCACGAAGTGCGAAAGCAACTCCCTCCAATACAGCCTGGGTCATATCTGCTCTTGAAGTGTCCATGGACATGCCGAAGAATACGCCTCTTGCATCTGGATCGTTGTGTGGGGAACGCTCACCCATCAGGTATGGCAGGAAGAATACGTGATTCTCACCAAGCTTCTGGATAGGCGCCTGCTCTGCTGCGAAGTCCTTCGTTCTAAGAATCTCCTCAGCCCACCATTTATTACAGGAAGCAGCACTGAGCATACAGCCCATAAGATGATAGCTTCCATCTGCGTGACAAAAGGAATGAAGGGCATTGTGCTCATCCACACCAAAATTCTTGCTGGAAATGAACACGGTTCCGGAAGTACCAAGGGAAATATTGCACTGTCCGTCACCAACTGTTCCAGTACCAACTGCTGCTGCCGCATTGTCACCGGCACCTGCGATAACCTTAACATTCTCAGAGAAGCCAAGCTCTTTTGCCACTTCTGGCTTCAGAGTTCCTACAACTTCCCAGCTCTCATAAACCTTCGGAAGCTGCTCCTCCTTCACCCCACAGATCTCCAGCATTTCCTTTGACCAACAGCGATTCTTTACATCGAGAAGAAGCATACCGGAAGCATCTGATACATCCGTACAGAAGGAACCGCTTAAACGATAAGCAAGATAATCCTTCGGGAGCATGATTTTCACTACTTTTGCAAATTTCTCCGGCTCATTTTTCTTCATCCACAGAATCTTCGGAGCAGTAAAGCCGGCAAATGCAATATTTGCAGTATACTGGGAAAGCTTGTCCTTTCCGATCACATTATTCAGATAATCTGTCTCTTCAGAAGTACGTCCGTCATTCCACAAAATTGCAGGACGAATTACCTGATCCTGATCATCTAAAGTTACCAGTCCATGCATCTGTCCGCCGAAGCTGATTCCGGCAACCTGGGAGCGGTCAATGCCCTCTGTCAGTTCTTTCATACCAGCCATACTCTGGGTATACCAGTCTTCCGGATTTTGCTCAGACCAGCCCGGATGCGGGAAAAATAATGGATATTCTTTTGATACGATATTACAGATTTTTCCGGATTCTTCCATAAGAAGAAGTTTTACTGCGGAAGTACCAAGATCAACACCGATAAAATACATTTTTATCCTCCTTAAGTTCATGCCTTAGGCGTTCCTTCTAGGCTTTCCGGCCAGAACCCTCTTAGAATGCTCTGCCCGCCTATTCTAAAAACAGCCGTACCGCATAAAGTGGTACGGCCGTTTCTATATACGCCTATAATTCTATTCAAATCGTCCCTTCCTGCTTTTTAAGCAAGAAGCAATCATTCTACATTGCTCTCAACTTTGTACACAGCAATTACTTACTGTTTATTTAAGCATTAGCCCCATGGATTCTCTGTAGGATATCTTACACCAGCTGGCTGGTTGTAACCGATCTTCTTAACATCAAGTCCAAGGAATTTCACTACTTCGTAGAATGCCTTTCCATAATGTCCGAACATAACTGCACCGTGATGCGGGTAGTTGCCCTCGATCAGTACGTGACGGTAGAATCTTCCCATCTCTTTGATTGCGAAGATACCAATACCACCAAAGGATCTTGTAGGTACGTCAAGAACTTCACCTTCTGCAACATAAGAAACAAGCTCTCCCTCAGAGTTGCACTGCAGACGATAGAATGTAATATCAGAAGCAGCGATATCTCCCTCCAGAGTTCCTCTTGTGAAATCTGGCTCAGATCCTTCCGGCTCAAGAAGTCTGTGCTGGATCAGCTGATATTTAACAGCTCTGGAATCGCACATCTTGCAGGCCGGAGTATTTCCGCAATGGAAGCCCATGAATGTATCGGTAAGCTTATAATCATATTTGCCCTTGATATCCTCATCATAGATGTACTGAGGAACGGAGTTGTTGATGTCAAGCAGTGTAACAGCGTCATTGGAAATGCAAAGTCCGATGTACTCGCTAAGAGCTCCGTAGATATCAACCTCACAGGATACCGGGATTCCTCTTGCAGCAAGACGGCTGTTTACATAGCATGGCTCAAATCCAAACTGTGACGGGAATGCAGGCCAGCATTTATCAGCAAATGCAACGTATTTTCTTGCTCCCTTGTGAGCCTCAGCCCAGTCAAGAAGAGTAAGCTCAAACTGTGCCATCTTAGCATTAAGATCTTCATAATATTTGCCTTCGCCCATCTCTTTTGCCATATCAGCACAGACATCCGGGATACGAGGATCATTCTCATGCTCTTTAAAGGAAACAAGAAGGTCAAGCTCAGAGTTCTCTTCAATCTCAACGCCCAGCTCATAGAGTCCTTTGATCGGTGCGTTACATGCGAAGAAGTCCTGTGGACGTGGTCCAAAGGTAATGATCTTCAGGTTACGAACACCGATAACGGCACGTGCAACTGGTACGAAGTCAGCGATCATGGTAGCAATGTCAGTTGCAGTTCCAACCGGATATTCCGGAATATAAGCTTCAAGATGACGCATCTTTAAGTTGTAGGAGCAGTTCAGCATACCGCAGTAAGCATCGCCACGACCATTGATCATATCGCCATCGCCCTCAGCAGCAGCTACATACATGCAAGGTCCGTCAAATCTCTCAGCGATCAGGGTCTCTGGAGTCTCTGGTCCGAAGTTTCCAAGGAAAACAACAAGTGCATTACACTCAGCTTTGTTTACATCCTCGAGAGCCTTCTCCATGTCTTTCTCATTCTCAACAGTTACTGGACATTCATAAAGCTCACCCTTGTAAGCGTCCATGATAGCTGCGCGTCTCTTCTCAGAAAGCTGAATCGGGAAACAGTCACGGCTTACTGCGATTAATCCAAGTTTTACTACTGGTATATTGTTCATAATAGGTATTCCTCCATATTTTAATTTTTTAAGAAACTTTCAATTGTGGTAGCTATGTAAGCTCCTCAGGTCTCAATATTCATTTTTCAAACAGACTTTAGTAGTTACCCACCAACAACGTGTCGGTTTATCTTCTGAAAAAAATGAGCAACTATGAATTATTTTATCAGTCAATTGTGATATTCTCACCCTTCAGACCATTAAATGCGCCAGCGATCTTCGCATCCTCATGTGCGATCAGCCATTTGTTCTTGGCTGTCATCAAGCTGTCCTCTCCCATCTTCTCAGTCTGGAAAGTAAGGTCTGTGTTAGTTCCTTTCGGAAGTACAACAACACACTGGAAACCGCCCTCATTCACATGACATGGTGCGTAGTGAAGTGTGGTAGCGTATACCTCGATTCCGGTTCCTGCCGGTACAAGGAATGCCTCGATCTTAGATGTATCATAGGTATGATCCGGCTCAATGTCCTGCTGATGTCCGATAAGAAGGACAAGATCTGTAACCGCTACATTGATCTCGGAATTACGATGATACTCCACTGCATTCAGCTTCTTGTTATGGCCGTTGCAGTATCCGATCTGGACCGGCAGCCCGCCGTATCCCTTATTCTGCAGGTCCTTCATAATATCCAGTGCCTCCAGCTCCTCAACAGATGGAACATAGATTACGTCCTCTGGAACCGGAGTGTGTTTCATCTCCTTGATAAGACCTGTAAAGTCGTATCCCTCCAGCACCTGTCCATATTTACGGAATGCCGGATCTGTTACTTTCTGAATCTTCACGATTAACCTCCTTTTGCGCATATCAGAATGCGGACATGGCTGCTATCTGCCACTCTCACAGCAGTCCAACATGCTCATACTC
Source organism: Ruminococcus sp. D54t1_190329_F1 (assembly GCF_015551645.1). NCBI lineage: Bacteria > Bacillati > Bacillota > Clostridia > Eubacteriales > Oscillospiraceae > Ruminococcus > Ruminococcus sp. D54t1_190329_F1. The sequence goes on along the minus strand of NZ_JADNDC010000008.1, from coordinate 3,478 downwards.
AAGATTCCCGAACCAGCTGCTGATCTCAGTCTGCCCTGGTTCTTTCTGCATGAAAAAAGCATACCATATTCTGATATGCTTTACGACGGTTTTCTTGTCTTATCTATAGCACTTTTTTGACATTTTATTCTTTTGGAGTTGTATTAAATTTTTGTCTTACTTCGCTTGGAAGTCTGTTATATTTCTTCTGAAACTCTCTGGAAAAGGCTCTGCTGCTGGCAAAACCGTTGTCCAGGGCAATCTGGCTCACTGTTTTCTCTGTATTCATCAGTTCCCGACATGCATAAGACATGCGAATTTCCTGTAGATAAGTCTTAAAATTGATTTTTGCATACTTTTTGAACATTCGCGACAAATAAGCGTCTGAATAGCCAAATAAATTTGCCATCTCAGAAAGTTTCAGTTCTTCTGTATAATGCTCACGCATATAAGTGGTAATTTTTGACAAAGCATCCAGTCGTCGGCTGTCCTGAATTTCCTCCTGTGCAGCCTCGGTCTCACGATAATCCCTTACCATCAGGTACAAAATATTGTAGTACAGTGCCATAGTCCGGTACTCCCATCCTTCTTCACGGGCACGGTACACCTTATAAAGCTCCTCAATAAAAAATGCCAGCTTCCGGTTATCCGGAGCCTTGGACTTCTGATCCTTTGCTACACGGGCTGCACTTGTAAATCGGATAAACCGCTGGGCAGTAAAATATTTTTCGAACTGCTTTAGTGGAATCTGCAAAACCACAGTCTCATTTTTCCTGGGGGCGTGAATGGAGTGGATCTCATTGGAATTGATGATGATCAGCCCGCCAGCCTCCAGGGGGTACTCTTCTTCATTAAGAAAAAAAGTCAGTCTGCCTTTTAGCACTGCAAAAATCTCAATTGAGGTATGCCAGTGTTTTTCTCTTTCGTAATTGCCGTGTCCGCCTTCAAATAAAAAGATTTTGAAAGGAAGACCTTCGTTTGGTATGATCAATTCATGCTGAAATTCCAAGATTTCACCTCCGGCAGGTATATTTCTATAAAGCCGCGCCATTTTCTTTCAGTTCCGAACCGGCTAGAGCGTGTTTGAAAAAGGCTTTCTGCAAGATGTTCGTCACAATTTGTGGGAGATTTCGCTCGGATGAGGGCGCCGTAGCGGGCTACGGCAACCGAATTCAGGTGAAATATACCGCAAAGTGGAGCGTGCAGATTGCGGGAATGATTTTTCAAACACGCTCTAAAGTCTCTTGCTGTAAGAATATCATTTTCCCCTATATTTGACAATCCTGTTTCTTAGATTCTTTTTGGCTCCGCTGCCACGTCTTTTCTCGTTTCGTATTTTCTTAAATACAAGTTTTTTCTTATCTTGTATTTACCAGCTCAAACGCTTATAATTGAAATTAATTTTCAATATGTTATTTTTATTTTCGGGAGGTTTATCATGAAATTTATATATCCTGCTGTTTTTAAGAAAACCGAAGATGGTCGTTATAAGGGAACTTTCCCAGACCTGGAAGGCTGCTTCGGAGAAGGAGACACTTTAGACGAAGCTATCGAAAGCGCTAACGCTGCTGCATTCGACTGGATTTCTGTAGAGCTCTCCGAAGAAGTTCCAGAGCTGCCTCCGATCACAGATCCAGATGATATGGAATTAGAAGATGAGGATGTGGTCAGAAATATCCAGGTGAACATCCGGTTGTATGATGGGTGGGATGAATGAAGTTTACCGTGAGTGTTTGAAATGTCCGCTTACGTTCCAGACTTCACTGACTTACCTAATAAGTCCAAAATGGGGAGGCAAAGCCTCCCCATTAATTTTATCACTGTACCTGGTCAGAACCTTCTCAGTTACAAAATATTTTTGTTTTATCTTGCCTGCTTCTTCACTGCCACTGCAATGGACAGACCGGGAGCATAATATGGAATCAATGTAGCCTGCAGTGCATGATAAATATCAGACTTTCCAGGCCATACGGTCTCCAGAAGATTGTTCTCTCTGTCCAGCTGGTGGAACCAGGAACCGTTTACGTGATCCAGAACTTTCTCATCCAGATATTTCATAAACTCTGCATAATCTGCTGCGTATTTCTCATTATCTGTTACATGGAACAGAACGGAAGAGGTGTTGATTGCTTCTGCAAGAGTCCAGTGCATTCTGTCATGGACTACAGGTTTGCCGTTCCAGTCTGTTGTGTAACAAATTCCCGGTGCACCGTCTGCATTCCATGCGTCAGCAACTGCGCGGTTATACAGATTCTCTGCAGCTTCAATATAAGGTGCTGCGCCAGCCTTGTCCTCTTTATATGTAGAAAGCGCCCACTGTGTGATCAGTCTTGCCCACTCAATTCCGTGTCCCGGAGTTGCGCCGTATGGCTTAAACTGGTCGTCCGGACGGTCTTTGTTGCATTCCAAATCCGGTACCCAGTCACTGGAAAAATGCTCCGGTATACGCCAGTTATTGTCCTTTGCCCATACCAGAACATGGTCGATGATCCTGCCTGCACGTACACGATATTTCTCATCCCCGGTCACATCAGCTGCGGCAAGAAACGCCTCAACGGTATGCATATTTGCATTCAAGCCTCGATAGGAATCCAGCTCTGTAAATTCTGTGTTCCAGGTATCACAGGAAAGTCCTTCTTCCTCGTTCCAGAATCTCAGATCATAAAGTGCCAGCGCATCTTTCAGAAGCTCTTCTGCCCCTTCTCTGCAGGCCAACACGCCGGAAGAAGCTGCCAGAATTACAAATGCATGGGCATAGCACTGCTTGGTTGGAACAATTTCATTGTCCTTTGTAAGACCTGCATACCAACCACCATTTTGATCATCGTGAAGCTCGCCTCTAAGCCCCTTCAACGCTGCATCAGCCAATGCCTCGCTGCCTTCATGTCCAAGCATGGAACCAATGCTGTACACATGTGTCATACGGCTTGTGATCCAGGTTTCACGGTTACGGTCTTTCCAGGGAGTGCCGTCATCTCCAAGATAATAGGAGCTTCCTCCTGGTGACGGAAACTGATGTCCGAAGCTTAATAAGCCATCTCTAACATCCTGCAGAAATTTCTGGTTTTCAGCTGTTCCAAGCTGATATTTATTCTCTGTAACTGCCATTTCTGTTTTCTCCTTTTATACTGTAATATCCTGTGAAAGTCCCGCTCTACAGCTGACTCTCATATATAGTGATGTCACAAATAGGCAACAAATCCGTTTTGTGATGATCTCCCACTTTGTAATCTTCATTTTACCTTATCTGGAAGGCCTTGAACAGAGGGGTGAACTTTGGCTTTTATGGGGATTTTTACTGTTTCACTTTTCTGACACAATTATACTCCCAGACGGGATTTCGGTCAATTTATTTAAGTTTCATCAAAACAGCCGCCATTAGTACGTTATTTGATATGCCCCTTGTCAAGTAGACAGGTGAAATATCTAAAGGTAAGCGACAAAAATACCTACATTTCATTTTGGAGTGTAGGTATTTTTATGCACACCATTTCTCTTT
>NZ_JADNDC010000089.1:0-1973 GCF_015551645.1 Ruminococcus sp. D54t1_190329_F1 | reverse complement strand
TATATGCTAAATTTAGCTATTTGCGACAATGAGCCTGCCATCATTGAAGAATTAGAAGAATATTTGGATAAGATATCAGACATTTCATTTGACTATGAAGTATTTTTTAGCGCAGAGGAATTATACTCTTATAAGAAAAAACAGGAGTTGGATTTTGATGTTTATATCCTGGATATTGAAATGGGAGAGATGTCAGGATTGGAACTTGCTAAAAAATTACGGCAAGACTCTCCCCATTCCCTTATCGTTTTTCTTACAAGTTTTTCTAAATATGTTTATGATGTTTTTGAAGTTGTGACTTTTGATTTCATTTTAAAACCGGTTTCTTTTGAGAATTTCAGCAAAGTGCTTCATAAAGCATGTGATTTCTTATGTATGGCTAAAGTAAATTTTGTCTTTAGCTATCGTAAAAATAGCTACAGTATCCCTTGCCAATCCATTGTATATATAGAAAAACTTGGAAGAAAAGCCCTTATACACACCAATACAGGGGATATATATCAATGTAACAAAAATTTAGATGAGATATGGTCACAATTAGATAAGCGTATGTTTGCATCTATTCGAGTGGCATGTATTGTGAATCTTTCCGAAATAGTACAGGTGGTACGTGATGAACTTCTGTTAAAAAATGGAAATACTCTCCATGTTGGACGGGCCTATCGACAGGAAATTAAACTACGTCATTTACAATTCCTAAAGGAGCAGTTATGAAATCTTTCTTTTTTATATGCTTAACGAATTGCTTAGATTTTGGGATATTAGAAAAATATTTGCAATGTTTCAGTCAAGAACGAAAAGTTGATCGCTATAAACTGATTTTTCTATTTCTTTTTTGTACAATTACTACAAGTATAGTAAACATGTATAAAAATCCAACTATCAATTTATTATGTAGTATCTGTATGATATACCTGTACAGTTTATCTTTTTCGTATTCTCGTTTATATTATATAATTCTACCGATTTTATACATTGGTTTGGGATTTGTGTCAGAGCCTATAGGATTTTTATTGACACTCCGACTTGAAACACAAATCAGCATGGAAATATCTTTTTATATTTCCGTGCTGATTTGTGAATTTATTCGATATCTTCTGGTTCGGGCTATATGCCATAGTTGGGCAATTCAGTTACCAAATTTATCAAAACAGATGAGCCTATTACTTTTTTTAATACCTCTTTCCAGCGTATTTATTAGTTGTATGGCAATATATTTAACTGGAACCTATGATAATTTAACCGGAAATGTACTATGCTTGGCAATTATTTTATTAGTATTATTAACAAACATACTGACATTTGCTATTTTTCACAAGTTAAGTATTGTAATAGCTGATAATTATAAAAATGAACTCCTTCTGCAAGAAGTGAAGATGAAGGAACAGTATTATCGTGAAATCGAAGCAGGAAATAAAAAGGTACAAGAAATAAAACATGATTTAAAAAATCGTCTGATTGCCCTTTATGCAATAGAGAAAGCAAATGTAGATTTTAAAAAAGAATTTCAAAAGATCATTGGTGAATTAGACGAAGGAGAAAAAACCATATACACTGCAAATATAATTGTCAACACTATTTTGAATAATAAACTTCGTAATGCCCAGAAAAGGCATATCGCAACAGAAGCCTCGGTATTAGTACCCAAGCAAATGAATCTGGACTATAGCGCTGCCGGGATATTATTAGGAAACCTCCTGGATAATGCAATAGAGGCATGTGAAAAAATAGAAGCTTCAAAAAGATGGATTGCTGTGAATATCATTTATAAAGAACATACTTTGATTTTAAAAATCTGCAATAGTAAAGAAATAAAAAAGGCAAACATTGCATTGAGCAGCAAACGTCATTATAAGCAAAGTGGAATTGGCATACATAGTGTTACAAGGGTAGTGGAAAAATATAATGGTACAATAGAATTTTTGGATCTAGGTGACTCCTTTGAAGTAAGTGCTGTTCTTTATGGTATTTTA
>NZ_JADNDC010000088.1:0-2096 GCF_015551645.1 Ruminococcus sp. D54t1_190329_F1 | reverse complement strand
ATCAAGGATTATAAGAATGAGAGATGGTAAAATCGTATGAGTAATGAAAAGAAAATAATCAAAGAAATGGTTCAGGGTAATCTGAAGGTGAATAGAAAGAGAAATCTTCTTCTTGTATTGGCGATTACGTTAACTACCATTTTATTTACCTCAGTATTGGAAATTGGATTTGGCGGTATGCAATCCATTCAAGAAACACAGTTAAGACTTTCGGGATTAAAAGCAGATGCAGAACTTCGATACTTAAATAAAGAACAGTTTCAGGAAGTTCAAAATTCGGAGTTGTTTGAAAGCGTGGGAGGAAGGATTCCAATCGCATTTTTGGAAGGAGAAACAAAGCGACCTATTGAAATAGACTATCTAGATAAAGGTGGTATGGAAGCTTATTATCTTTCTTTGAAAGAGGGGAAGATGCCAGAAGATGAGAAAGAAGTGCTTTTATCTGAGCAAGCATTGGAAGAACTGGGAATAAAAAAGGAAGTAGGAAGTTATGTTCCGGTGTCTTTTACATTAAGAGGTCAAGAATATAATTTTGATATGCGATTGGCAGGTTGGTATACAGGAAATCCTAAGGCTGATTTTTTAATTGTATCAGAAACATTTTTAGAACACAATCTTGAAGTGACAAAGAATACTTATGATGATGATAAAGAAGTGTCCGGAACATATTATGCAAGCGTTTGCATGAAGAACACAAAAAATATCGAGCAAAACCTTAAAGAATATGTGAAAAGCCTTGGAGGACAAACAGAGGATTCTAATGGAAGAGAATATATTCACATAGCAGTGAACTATGTATTATATTCAGAAGATGGAAATACGGGATTGATTCTTTCGATATTCTTTTTTGCAGCGTTATTTATTTTATGTGGCTACCTATTGATTTATAATATTTTTGATATAGGTGTTATGCAGGATATTCAGCAATTTGGAATAATGAAAACAATTGGAATGACAGGTAAACAAATCAAGAGATTAATGCGAAGACAGATGCTTTTTTTATCTCTTATCGGTATTCCGATTGGCTTGCTTCTGGGATATGGGCTAGGTGTTCTTTTGCTACCAGTCATTCTTAAAAACTGGGAATATAGTGAGGAAGAACTTACCATTGTACAATCAGCGCATCCAGCTATTTTTGCTTTAACAATTATTTTTGTATTAATTACAGTATTCTTAAGCATGAGAAGACCTTCTCAAAAAGCGGCTAAGTATTCTGCAATTGAAACAGCAAAATATACAGAGATAAAGAAAAAAATCGCTGAAAAAGATATTCGTTCTATTAGAAACATAGCAAAGAGTAATCTGCAAAGGAATAGGAAAAGAACGACTTTAGTGTTTACTTCACTTATACTAAGTATTATCTTTGTTAACTCTTTATGGATTATTTCGAATAGTTTTGATGAAGAAAAATATATTAATGCACGAATGCGGAGGGACTATTTGATTGCATCTACAGACACTTTAAATCCGAGTGTTGGATATATTAGATCTTCGGCGGCATTGGACGAGGAGGTCATGGAACAAGTAGAGAAAAATTCTATAGTCCAAAATGGTACTAGATTATATAAAAATACAGTAGATAATTCTGACATAAGTTTTGAATGGGGCAATGAAGGAATTGAAATAAAAGAATATATGCCCAATGTAGAAGTTGATGGCGTAATTACAAATGAAGCAATAACAAATTATGGACAGGTAACATTGTCAAAGGATGAAAAAGCATTATGTAATGTGTGTGGTATTTCTGAGAATTTTGTTGATAAAATGGAAATTTTAGATGGGGAAAGCAATATTGCCACCATTAAAGAAAAGCTAAAAAGTGGGAACTATATTTTGGCTGCTGTTTCTAAAAATACAAAGGGTGGTTATAGTAGTCAGGCATTAGAGAATTTACCAGATATTGGTGAAATAGTGACGATTTATAAGAATGGAAAACCACTGAAGAAAGCAGAAGTGCTATCACAAATTTTGGTAGTGGATTCAGAACAGATATCAGGAGATAGTTTAACTGGTGATAATACTATTTTAGGACCTTGGTTTTATTTAGGAGAAGATTTATTTAAAGAATTGTATGGAGAAGGCAATTTAGTGAATTA
>NZ_JADNDC010000087.1:0-2102 GCF_015551645.1 Ruminococcus sp. D54t1_190329_F1 | reverse complement strand
ATCAAGGATTATAAGAATGAGAGATGGTAAAATCGTATGAGTAATGAAAAGAAAATAATCAAAGAAATGGTTCAGGGAAATCTGAAAGTACATAAGAAGAGAAATCTTCTTCTTATATTGGCAATTACTTTAACGACCATTTTGTTTACCTCAGTATTGGAAATTGGATTTGGCGGTATGCAATCCATTCGGGAAACACAGCTAAAATTATCCGGAATGAAAGCGGACGCAGAACTTCGATTTTTGGATAAAGAACAATTTCAGGAGGTTCAAAACTCTGATTTATTTGAAAGTGTGGGAGGGAGAGTTCCCATTGCGCTTATGGAAGAGGAAACGAAGCGTCCGATTGAAATAGACTATCTGGATCAGGCTGGCATGGAAGCGTATTATCTTTCCTTAGAAGAGGGGAAGATGCCGGAAGATGAAAAAGAAGTGCTTTTATCAGAGCAAGGATTGGAAGAATTTGGGATAAAAAAAGAAGTAGGAAGTCATGTCCCGGTGTCTTTTACATTAAGAGGTCAAAAATATAACTTTGACATGCGACTGTCAGGCTGGTATACAGGCGGTCCTAAAGTTGATTTTATGATTGTATCTGAAGCATTTTTAGAACACAACCCTGAAGTGGCAGAGAATACATACGATCTTGATAAAGAGATTTTAGGAACCTATTATGCAAGTGTTTGTATGAAGAATACAGGGAATATTGAACAAAATCTTAAAGAATATGCAGAAAGTCTTGGGGCGCAAACAGAAAACGCTGATGGAAGCAACTATGTTAATGTAGCAGTCAATCCCATGTTATATTCAGAAGATGGGAATACAGGAGTTTGTCTTGCCATAGTCTTTTTCGGGGCATTATTTATTCTGTGCGGATATCTTTTGATCTATAATATTTTTGATATAGGTGTTATGCAGGATATTCAAGAATTTGGGATAATGAAAACGATTGGAATGACCGGCAAACAGATTAAGAGATTAATGAGAAGACAGATGTTCCTGTTATCTCTTATTGGCATTCCGATTGGCTTAGTGGTTGGATATGGGTTAGGGGCACTTTTGTTACCCGTCATTTTGAAAAATTGGGAATACAGTGAGGAAGAACTTACTATTGTGCAGTCTGTACACCCAGCTATCTTTATTTTAACAGTTTTCTTTGTGTTGCTTACAGTATTTTTGAGTATGAGAAGACCTTCTAAAAAGGCTGCCAAGTATTCTGCGATTGAAACAGCAAAATATATAGAGGTGAAGAAAAAAACAGCAGAAAAAGATATTCGCTCTATTAAAAATATAGCAAGAAGCAATCTGCAGAGAAATAGAAAGAGAACCGTTTTAGTATTTACATCGCTTATATTAAGTGTTGTCTTTGTCAATTCCTTATGGATTATTTCTAATAGTTTTGATGAAGAGAAATATGTTAATGCACAAATGAGAAGGGATTATTTAGTTGCATCAACAGATACATTAAACCCTAGTATTGGTTATGTCAAACCTTCTGCGGCCTTAAATGAAGAAGCCATTCAAGAACTTGAAAAAAATGCCATGATTAAGAATGGAACAAAGTTATACAAAAATGCAATAGATGCATCTGTATATAATTTTGATATTAGTTTTGATTGGGGGGTCGAGATAATAGGTGTCAAAATACCCAGTATAGAAATTGATGGAGTAATTACCAATAGTGCAACAAGCAATTATGGTACATTAACATTAGGTAAGGACAAGAGACCAGTATGTAATGTATGTGGAATTTCAGAAAACTTTTTTGGAAAAATGGAAATTTTGGAAGGAGAAAAAAATATTAATGAGATTAAAGAAAAACTGAAAAGTGGAGATTATATTTTATCCGGTCTTAGTGCAAATGACAATGGAAAGCCGAGTATAGATAGTATTGAAACATCACCTAAAGTCGGTGATGTTGTGACTATTTATAAAGATGGGAAGCCATTAAAAGAGGTGGAAGTTCTTTCTCAAATTTTAGTGATAGATTCAGAACAAATATCAGGTGGAAGTTCTACAGGATCAGGAACTATTTTAGGACCTTGGTTTTATTTAGGAGAAGATTTATTTAAAGAATTGTATGGAGAAGGCAATTTAGTGAATTA
>NZ_JADNDC010000086.1:0-2187 GCF_015551645.1 Ruminococcus sp. D54t1_190329_F1 | reverse complement strand
TAGTCGGGTAAGAGAAGAGCATTACTGTCCTTCCCTCCCCTAAGAACCGTACGTGATAGTTTCCCATCATACGGCTCAAGCCTTATAAAGCCTATTGCTGCCACAATAAGCCGGTTGTATATCATTCGTATACAAATTTGAAATTGCTGTAGGATTTATTTTTGCGTTCAGCGAAGTATTCCATCCAAATTTCATCGTAGGGATTCGCTTCCGCTTTAATACGTGTAAAACGGGTAATGTTTGTGTCGGTTGCATATACTAATGCGAGATAATTATCCTCCGTCAGCTTTTCAGAGAAAGTCCAGCTACGGTTTCCGATTCTGTGGAAATATTTATCTCTTATCCATGCGGCTGGTTTGTTTTTATGTCTACGTCGGCACCATCTCCATAGCGCCTTGAATGTCTGCCAGTCCACATATCTAAATGCAACCGAAGATACGTTATACTTCTGAAAGTTCACCCATCCTCTGATAATAGGATTCAGGCATTTGATCAGATCGGATTGCTTGCCCGTTCGGAACTTCTTAATTGTTCCACGAATTTTACGCATAATTGATTTAACATTCTGTTTTGATGGTTTGGTAAGTAATTTATCCCCATATTTACGAATATTACAACCCAAAAAGTCAAATCCATCGTGTATGTTCGTAATAACTGTCTTTTCATCCGATAATTCTAATCCTCTTTCATGCATGAACTCTTTTACTAAAGGTAGTACCTCGTTTCTTAATAGTTCCTCTGATGCTCCTGTAATAATGAAATCATCTGCATAGCGCACCAGATTTACTTTTGGATTTATCTGTCTACCTTTCGACCAATACCGTTTGAACTTATTCTTCAATAATCTTTCTAATCCGTCCAATACATAATTACACAGCGTCGGTGAAATAGTACCTCCCTGTGGTGTTCCTTGGTCAGTAGCATTGAGTTTTCCCTTTTCCACAAATCCAGCTTTAAGAAATTTGTGCAAAATTTCTTTGTCCATAGGGATATTCTTTTGCATCCATTCATGATTTATGTTATCGAAACATCCTTTTATGTCACCTTCCAACACCCATTCTGGTGCTGTTTTTCGAGCCAAGTCGACAAAACATTGCTCTATAGCGTCTTGAACACATCTGTTGGGTCTGAATCCGTATGAAGTGCCGTCTGCCAGAGTTTCTGTGACTGGTTCCAGTGCCATTTTGTGTAATGTTTGCATTGCCCTATCTTTCATTGTAGGAATACTCAGTGGTCTCTTTTTTCCATTTTTCTTTGGAATGTAGATTCGTCTGAGCGGTTGAGGTTGGTATCCTCTTCTCTGAAGTGTGAATATGGCGTTAAATTTGTCCTCATTACTTATCCAACACACGCCATCTACTCCAGGTGTTCTTTTACCCTTGTTTTCTGTTACTCTTTTTACAGCAATTGCTTTTGCATAAAACGAATGAGTCAGAGTCCATTGTAAGGATTTGATTTTTCCTACTCTGTTCTCCTTTACAGCCTTTGCAATACGCATCTGCAGTTTCTTAACCTCATATTCAGCTGTTCCAAAATCAATATCCTTCCAGCTCTTAATGTGATTTGAAGATGCACACGATTTCTCGTACATTTGCATTTCTCCTTTCAGAAATTCTGCTAATTCTCTTGCAACATAAGACCAGACGGAAGTCTGCCCCCTTTCGGGTGAGTATATTCTCTATCCTTCTCATTACAAGAAGGCATTCGCTTTCTCCGTCCTCCTTACCCGCACATCTATCGGTTTCCCTTACGGGTTACTTTCCGTATCTTTATGGAGATATACGGGCTTACCTTGTTCCACTACATTTATGCTGGTAGATTAGGCTCCACCTTTCTGCCGACGGTTCTATAGTCCGTGTGGTGGCTGTTTCAACCCCCAACCAAACCGCATTCCCATTTTGGGCCAGGCCCAGCAACCTTTGGCCTGTTCGCGCATAACGGCATTTACCAGTGATTCAGATATCTTAGCCATTCTATCCCAGTCATCATCTCAAGTCAGTGTTGCTCTTACTTGTTCTTATCCTCACGGAATCAGTTCTACATCTCTGTAAAGATGATTTTTCATATCTCGTTTCCTCATAGCAGTTACCCGCTACTTTGTAGATATTAGACTCAACTGACGGAACAGCAGGTCTTACACCTTACGGTAAGACAATAAATGTAGTGACTTTCAAGTCACACAAAACA
>NZ_JADNDC010000085.1:0-2203 GCF_015551645.1 Ruminococcus sp. D54t1_190329_F1 | reverse complement strand
TTTCTACCACTTCGATTATACTCACGACTTAATGACTTCTTGAATACTTGCCGAAAAAGAAAAACTGCCATCGGTTTTGATTCAAATTCTGGAAGGAATCCGGCGTAATCTTTATCTTCATCTCCCATAAGCCAATTTCTGAATTTGTCAAAATCCGAGTCTAAAACATAATCCTTCCCTTTTATGTCACTTAATACATTAAATGCAATTTTCCCGAATACACGATAATCTCCCATCGTCTCGCTCACATCAAACTGAGATGAAATTTGTTCTTCTCTATATTGCATTTGGTGATACTTTTGATTTCAGACCGCTAGGGCTGGCAATCAGAAAAGCCCGTGAAAGAGCAGGACTTTCTCGTAATGATTTAGGCGATAAGGTATTCTATGGGGAACGCCATATCGCAGATATTGAAAATACTGGGTCGCACCCAAGTTTTCAGTTATACCATGATTTAGTTACCATGTTCAATATATCGGTTGTACTATTTATATTCTACCACCACGTATCTCATATTACTCACCTACTCTTCCTCAACACCCAGTGACGGTTTAAATCTTTTATCCTTTGCCTGCGGCACCACGATCTCATAAAAATAAAATCCCAGATACCCAAGTGCCTGCTTCTTCATTTTATAAAAAGAAGTCCTGCCTATTCCTAACTCCTGCTGTACTTCCACATCTGTCTTATTATAATGACTGCAAAAACAAGAATGAAGGATCTCACTGAGCATCACACCATTCGGTGCATAAAACTTCACCAGTGTCATTCCACGATAGATCATATCTGACAAGCCGTAAATGATCATCAGGTTATTCATTTCCCGGTGCATCTTTGGCACATTCAGCTGATTGTTATAAATACTCAGATAACTCAACGCATATGCCATATCTTCATTGATCTTCTCCTGACACTCCATATCCAGTTCTTCCAATACAACCTGGTTTTCTAAAATCAGTTTCTGGTAGCTTGTCATCAGTTCTTTAATATCAGTATAATGTCTTTCGATCGTTACTTCCAGATAATTCTGTGCATGGTTTGCCATCTGGAAGGTAATTTCTTTCATTGATTTAATTGCATAATCTCTATCTGTCATCAGTTTCAAAATCTCCTTATCATCATCACACTAACTGGCGGTCTTTCAGACCAGTTCGCTTTCCCCATGATTTTGATGGGAAGCAATTACTTACTACAATTTGCAGAAGCGGATATCCAAAAGGCATTGTGGGAGTTGCCTTTGCTGACCGGAATCCATCTTCTTATGTAAAACCTGCAGGAATATAAAGGGAAAGTGACTATCCCTGCCGGTTAATAATCCAAATAATATCGTCTATACCTATCTCTCCTTATGCTGTTTTTCTCTCCATAAACCATTTATCCACTTCGTAAAACAAATGGCTTTCCTGTCCCTGTATCATACAGGTGTACATCATTCCTACACCGCCTGCCTTTCTGCTGGCGCATCGCTCGATTTTCAAAATTCTGTCAATGCTATACTTTCTTCCATCCTCCCATGTAAAAAATATGGGAACCAGCTGTCCGTCTTTCCGAAACTCTGCCACTACATCTACATATACTTTGTTCATGCCGACACCTCACTATAAAATCTCGATTGCTCTTGGCGATGCCGGAATCCTTCGGATATATCCGTTTTGCTCCAACTGCTTGATTCTGGAAAAAGCAGATGATGTTGATTTCACCCCGATCAACTCTCCAAATTCCCGAACTGTCGGCGGATATCCATGCTCCTTCGTATAATTCAAAATACACTGATAACTTTCTTCCTGTTTTCTGGTTAATGCTTTTTTCAAATCTATCCCTCCAATTACCCATGAAAATAACTGTGTGGATGGACCGTGTGCGTACCAGCGTCTAAGTGGGATAAGACTTTATCCTGGTACATTGCCGCTCGCTGTATACTGAAATATCCAAACCGTCGTCTGATCTCATCTACAGTACGATCCAGCTTCTCTAACTTTTCTTTTTTCTCCTGATTTCCAAATAAATCCAACTGCACGGGAATATCATCTAACACAAGATCCGCAGCTCGGATTCCCAGGCTTCTAATGGGATGTTCCCATTTGTAATTATCTTTAAATAGCTGAAATGCTGCAGTTACAATCTCATTTGTAATATTCGTTGGCTGTCGTAAATGTATCTGTCTGGAAAAACTATACAATCCATTATCTCGAACTGTAATTTC
>NZ_JADNDC010000084.1:0-2206 GCF_015551645.1 Ruminococcus sp. D54t1_190329_F1 | reverse complement strand
CTGTTGATGGAAGCATTATACTACATTGGGACATTTTCCTTTATGGTATATTAGGACATTATCATAAATGGTTCATAAACTTCAAAAAGTAGAATAAAAATTTTTTGACATTTCTGCACATGCGTGCTAATATGATTATAGAAAAAGAGTGCTACCGATAGACGGTTAGTCCGTTTTACTATTTAGAATATCTATCAAAGATAACCGCTTAGTTTGCAGACAGGGCGGTTATTTTTGTGGTTTATGATTATCTTTGCCTAATGTATATCCGATACTAAAGCAGGTTAAGCCGAAGCTCACTACTGCTATGAAGTCCACAATACTCATTGGCTTAGCCCTCCTTTCCAGTGGATTCCCTTTCAGGTTTCTATGTAATCAGAGGGTCACAGTCCCTCTGTTGAAGGACTAACCGCCTACCGTTATGGTAGCACCCATGTTTCGATTATAACAATTAAAAACTACCGGTGCAATATAAAGTTGGTAGAGCAGCATTTGTTAGCCGTGGAAAAAAATCTTTTCGACTAAGGCTTCCGATGCCAAAACGGTGCCAAGAAAACAATCGGTATTTGGAGGAGTTTCTTATTTATGAAAAAAGGAATAAACAAACCAATCTTATTTTATATTGCATCAGTTCTGTTTTTCATAGTGTCAGCTATTGGCTTTACGAGTGGAAATGAAAATTCTATGGCTATAGTATGGTTATGTCTTGGTTCCTCATTTCTTTGCCTAGGTTCGACGCATAAGAAAAAGGAAAACAATACAGATGATAAATAATTTCATGCTTGTATTGCTGGAAAATCGGGATTCATCGAGTCCTTTTGTGATTTGCAACTGCTGGTTGACAGATTTACAGCCTGAAATGGTGGAATGCAAACAGCAAAACTGTTATATTTAGCTCATAAAATCTGCAAAAGGAGAAAAAAATGATTTTAGCTGATAAGATTACAGAGGAAAGAAAAAAGAATGGATGGTCACAGGAAGAACTAGCCAATCAGTTGGGCGTATCCAGACAGGCAGTATCTAAGTGGGAAAGTGCAGGAGCTGTTCCGGATTTGCAAAGAATTTTACAGATGTCGGAGCTTTTTGGTGTCAGTACAGATTATCTATTAAAAGATGAAATGAAAGCAGAAAATATCACCTATCACGAAAGTACTGAAAGCTATGCAGAACCATTGAAAAAAGTAACTATGGAGAATGCAAATGAATTTCTTGACATGAAAAGAAATGGATCCAAAGTAGTGGCAAATGCAACAAGTATGTGTATCTCAAGTCCAATATTACTGATTGTTCTTGAGACAATGGCAGAAGATGGCGTATTTCATGTTTCAGAATCTCTGGCAACAGTATTTGGATGTGTTTTTTTGCTTGGAATGGTTGCAGCAGCCGTCTTTTTGTTTATTACATATGGAATGCGTGAATCTCATATGGAACATTTTGAAAAAGAATGCTTTGAAACAGAGTATGGTGTATCTGGAATGGTACGAGAAAAAAAAGATTTCTATGAGCCGATTTTTATCAGAGGAACAGCTGTTGGGGTAGTGCTTTGTATACTGGCAGTGATTCCGACAATTATTGCCGAAGCCATGGAAGCGTCTGACTATTACTGTGGCCTTTCCGTTGGATTGCTGCTATTCATACTTGCAATAGGAGTAAATCTGTTGATTCGTGTTGGGATGGTAAAAAGCAGTTACGATACCCTTCTTCAGGAAGGCGAATATACAAAAGAAGAAAAACTGTTTAAGAAAAAGACGGACACGTTTTCTGGTGTATATTGGTGCTTGACTACAGCGATTTACCTTGCATGGAGCTTCTGGACGATGAGCTGGGATATTACATGGATTGTATGGCCGGTTGCAGGTGTTTTATTTGCAGCATTGCTTGGTGTGGTGAAAATGGTGTTAAAGAATGGCAGTGAAACTCAGCACTATATTTAAAATGGAATTAAGTTTATTTTCCGCATATTATACTCATCCAGAAATTCCAGTTCGCGTTGGTGGTTATTTCTAATAGAAAAAGAACTTTTTGACATTTACACAGCTGCGTGATAATATGATTATAGAAAAAGAGTGCTACCGATAGACGGTTAGTCCGATATATGATGTGACAAAAATTGCCGCCTAGTTTACCAGTGATATGATACCTCTAAAGTAGACAGATTAAATATAAAAATCTGTTACTTTGGAGGTATTTTTCATGCCAAAATCAA
>NZ_JADNDC010000083.1:0-2577 GCF_015551645.1 Ruminococcus sp. D54t1_190329_F1 | reverse complement strand
CCATGTCCGATGACTGGGAAGAAGCGTTGCGGAAAGCTGGCGGTGAATATGGTGCTGCCACCGGTCGTCCCAGAAGGATAGGTCCCTTTGATGCCGTAGCCAGCCGCTATGGGTTAAAATGCCAGAATGCAGATAAGATCGCGTTGACAAAAATGGATGTCTTAAGTTCCATGAAAGAGATTCCTGTGATCACAGGCTATAAACGTGACGGTGTTATAGTAACCGATTTTGATCCTATGGATGAACTGGATAGTTATACCTCTGTAGTAGAAATGCTTCCAGGATGGAAATGCGATATTTCGGGCTGCCGGGCCTATGAAGAGCTTCCGGAGAATGCAAAAGCTTACATTCGTATCCTGGAGCAGCTTCTGAACCATGAAATCCAGTTTATTTCCGTCGGAGCCAGACGGGATCAGTTTTTAACAAAAGGAGCCTGGTTATGAGACATTTGATCGATCCACTTGATTTTACCCTTGAAGAAACTACAAAAGTTCTGGATCTGGCTGACCGCATTGCAGAAAGTCCAGAAGTGTACAGCCATGTGGCAGATGGGAAAAAGATTGCCACTCTTTTTTACGAACCAAGTACCAGAACCCGTCTTTCCTTTGAATCTGCCATGTTAAGCCTTGGCGGAAAATCCCTTGGCTTTGCAGGTGCTGAACAGTCCAGTGCCACAAAAGGAGAAACGGTAGCCGATACTGCCCGGGTGGTAAGCTGCTATGCAGATATCATTGCAATGCGGCATCCCAAGGAAGGCGCTCCCCTTCGCGCTTCCATGTATGCCACAGTGCCGGTAATCAATGCCGGGGATGGCGGACATAATCATCCTACCCAGACATTAATCGACCTTATGACCATCCGCCAGAGAAAAGGTCATCTGGATCACCTGACAGTTGGTTTTTGCGGTGACTTGAAATTTGGAAGAACCGTACACTCCCTTGTAAACAGTCTGGTACGTCATCCAGAAAATGAGTTTTACTTCATCTCCCCGGAAGAGCTTAAAATCCCGGATTACGTAATTGAAGAGACCTTAAAGCCTAACCATTCTTTTTACAAAGAGGTTACCAGCCTGGAGGAAACACTTCCCAAACTGGACATACTCTATATGACAAGGGTTCAGAAAGAGCGTTTCTTTAACGAAGAAGATTATGTCCGGTTAAAGGATACCTATATTTTAAACCGCGAGAAGCTGAATCTGGCACAGCCGGATATGCCGGTTCTCCATCCTCTTCCAAGGGTGGATGAGATTGTCTCAGATGTGGATCAGGATCCAAGAGCCGCTTATTTTGACCAGGTACAAAACGGAAAATATATCCGTATGGCACTTATTATGGCACTGCTTGAAATCCCGGATCCGCTGACAGGAAGGACGGTGCTGTAATGTTAAAGATTGAATCTATCCAAAATGGAATTGTGATCGACCATATCCCGGCTGGAAAAGGAATGGATATTTACAAGCTGTTGGAACTGGACTCCCAGAAGCAGTCCATTGCCCTACTGCAGTCCGTAAGAAGTGAAAAATACGGCTGTAAAGATCTGATTAAAATAGAGGGGTTTACAGAGCCTGAGCGTCTTGAAGTCCTTGGTTATTTGAACGATGGAGTCACTTTGATCGTAATTCGTGATGGAAAGGTGATAAAAAAATATCATCCTGTTCCGCCAAGAACTTTAAAAAATGTAATCAAATGCAAAAATCCCCGCTGCATTACCAGTACGGAAGCAAACTGCGAGCACATCTTCAAATTGTCCTCCAGTGGAAAATATAGATGTATTTACTGCAACCAGGAAGCTTCCCTCTTAAGATAGAAACTACCAAACCCTCCCTTGTATGTCGCTTACGAGGAAAATACCCTTTAGGTTTATTTCTATTCCTAAAGGGTATTTAAAAAAATATTTAAATGCATTAGCAGTCATGGCAATAATAGGGATCGTCTTTGCCAGTTCATGGGAACTTCTGCGGATTGCTTTCGTTGCCTCATAGCCATTCATAACCGTCATCTGCAAATAAAGTCGCATACAAGGATCCAATCACACCCGCACCATAAATCAATATTCTCATAAGAAACATTCCTCTTACCCCAGTGCCACATC
The DNA here is from genome assembly GCF_015551645.1 of Ruminococcus sp. D54t1_190329_F1. Taxonomy (NCBI): domain Bacteria; kingdom Bacillati; phylum Bacillota; class Clostridia; order Eubacteriales; family Oscillospiraceae; genus Ruminococcus; species Ruminococcus sp. D54t1_190329_F1. The sequence goes on along the minus strand of NZ_JADNDC010000083.1, from coordinate 486 downwards.
CAGGATCATCATCAAACTAAATCCAAGTGCAAAGAAAAGCGTACCAATATTCGAGTGCTGTCCCTGAGACATTTCCTGGATTAGTTCTTCAACCACGACATACAACATGGCTCCTGCTGCAAAGCTCAGTAAATATGGTAATGCCGGGATTACCAGCTGTGCAGCAAGAATCGTCATTACTGCTCCAATCGGTTCAACCACTCCTGAAAGTACACCTCCCAGAAATGCCTTTCTTTTACTTTCACCCTCTGCCCTAAGCGGCATGGATATAATCGCTCCTTCCGGAAAATTCTGGATAGCAATTCCAAGTGATAAAGCAAGTGCACTTGTTGCTGTAATCTGTGCATTTTCAGCAAGAAATCCTGCATACATTACACCAACTGCCATACCTTCAGGGATGTTATGCAATGTAACTGCCAACACCATCATCGTAGTACGGCCAAGTTTGCTTTTCGGTCCCTCTGCCTGATCACTTCCAACATGAAG
>NZ_JADNDC010000082.1:0-2683 GCF_015551645.1 Ruminococcus sp. D54t1_190329_F1 | reverse complement strand
ACTCAACTGACGGAACAGCAGGTCTTACACCTTACGGTAAGACAATAAATGTAGTGACTTTCAAGTCACACAAAACAATTGGCATCACTGTGCAGTATTGTACGCGCCACACTTCTCGCCTCTTTTCTCGAACATTTGTTCTTTTTTGTCTATTATAGACACTTTCAATAAAAATGTAAAGTGGTAATCTTCCCCAGGAATCCTTTCGTCCTAAATATCGGGACGAACCCCACTCTATATCGGACAAAGGCTTTCTTTTTACAGCTGCGACGACATAGAAAAAGGCTGCTATGCCAGGTTCTCCATAGCATAGCAGCCCTCTGTCACTTTTCCTATTCAAATAAGTTCTGCTGTTCATAAGGCACATACCGTTCCAAAAGGACAGGAATCTGACGCAGCATTCCTTGTGCCTGCTTTTCCTCCCATAGCCAGGATCTGATCTGGTCTTTTTCCAGAACAAGGGGCATCCGGTCATGAACCGGACGCATGGAAGCGTTTGCTACGGTAGTCAAAATTACAAACCGGTCTTCCTTATCAAACCGATCATAAAAGCCAGCCAGATAAAGAGGCTTTCCATCTTTCCGGTAAAATGTATTTTTCTCTTTTTGTCTGCTCCATTCATAGAATCCGGCAGCTGGAATCACCGCCCGGTGGTAATGGATTCCATTTTGAAACATTCTTTTTTCCATTACCGATTCCACACGGGCATTGAAAATCACGCCTTTTTTCTGCCAGCCAGGATATCCCCAGGCCTTGCTGCAAAGCTGTAAATTTTTGAAATCGTTACTTACAATCACAGGAGCCGTTTCCGTTGGATGGATGTCTCCTGTTACGTGCATCCGCTTTAAAGAGGCATCCACTTCTGATACCACGTTCCGGATATCCAAATAGGTTTCCTCATCTATATAGAATCTTCCACACATACCTGCATTTTCTCTGACTTTCCCATTTTTTTAACTGCAATTTTCCCTGGAATTCATAGTGTCACGCATTCTATTTGGAAATATACAAAACACCAAGCGTACCCGGACCACAATGGCTTGATACAACGCCGCCTGCCCGGGTTTCTAATATTTCCTCAAAGATGCCAAGATTTTTTAGATAAGTCCGGACAGTCTCAACGATTTCCCGGTCACAGCCTGAATGCGTGATAAATACGCGCTCCTGTCTTGCATTTTTTAGATCCTTTTCCATATCTTTTACATAGGACAGTATCACAGAGGCAATTTTTCCCCGGTACTTTTTAGAAGCATTCATAGCCCCATCTTCCACTACAATTTTAGGATGTAGCTTCAAAACACCTCCAGCCATGGCTGCTACCGCATTACAGCGTCCTCCACGATATAAATAAGTAAGTGTATCCACTACAAAACTTGCTCGCACATTTGGCTTTAATTTTTCGATCTCAGAGACGATTTCGGAAGCAGTCCGGTTCTTTTTTGCCATAATGGCAGCTTCCACTACAAGAAGCCCGATTCCTGTAGAAAGATTTGCAGAATCAATCACCGTGATCTGCCCGGAAGCTCCCAGTTCTTCGGCAGCAAGGCGCATCACATTTCCAGAAGTGGACATACTTGATGAAATAGAAAAGCAGACAATTTCCCTTCCAGCCGTAACATAAGGGCGAAAAAGCTCTATGGCATCTGCCATGGCCGGAGCGGATGTTTTGGGCGTTGTCTTATTTGCATCGGACCAGGCATAAATCTGATCCGGAGTAATATTTTTCCCATCTTCAAATTCCTGATCTCCCAAAAGAATATGAAGGGGAAGAATGTCAATCTCATACCGAGCTAATAACTCTGGCGAAAGATCGCAGGTACTATCTGAAATAATTTTTACCATGTTTGTTTCCTCATAACATTTCTTTTATGTGTTGTCAATTCTTGTTACTTGCCAATACATCCTTATATTCCAAACAGATTCTCGGCGTTTAAATAAGCAATCTTTTCTTTTTCCTCAAATGGCAGCTTTATTTTTTCTAAATACATTTTGGAATTTTCAGGTTTACAATATGGATAATCTGTAGCCCACAGGATCCTTTCTGCACCCACTTTGTTCCGGCAAAACAAAAAATCATCCTCGTAAAACATCCCGCTTGGAGTTATATACATATTATTTTTAAAATAATAGGAAATATTATGTAATAGTCCTGTAAACGCAGCCGGGAGCATATCATCCATCCGGTTAAAATAATAAGGTAGCAGTTCTCCCCAGTGTCCGCAGATCAACTGCAAATTCGGAAGACGGTCAAAGATTCCGGATAGTATCATCCTCATATACTGCACCCAGGCATCATAGTGCCAGCCAATGCCGTGTCCCGCAAAAACATTTGCCACTGCCACAGGCCAGCTTCCCTGATAATAAGTCTTCGCAACCTCTGTTGGCACTTCCCCTGGATGAAGCATAACTGGAACTTTTAACTCCTGTGCCATTTCAAAAATTGGGAAAAAACGGTCCTCATCAAAATAAGATTCCTGATAAGCACCATTAAAAATAATCCCCTTTAATCCAAGTGTTTTTACGGCGCGTTCCAGTTCTGTCAGGGCAGCACCTGTATCTCCTACCGGCAAAACAGCAAACCCATAAAAATTTCCTGGATACTGTTTTGATATGATACCTCTAAAGTAGACAGATTAAATATAAAAATCTGTTACTTTGGAGGTATTTTTCATGCCAAAATCAA
>NZ_JADNDC010000081.1:0-3301 GCF_015551645.1 Ruminococcus sp. D54t1_190329_F1 | reverse complement strand
AGTGATGCTTTCATAATTGTTGAAAACATTTGTTGTCAAGGTTCAAGTCTTGGCTGCGATTTTTATTTTCGTAGCAAAGTACAGAATGCCGAATGCCATTGAGAAATATAAGTCCCCGGTAGGGGACGGAAACACTTCTTGTAATTCTCCAACGAAATCTTTTTTACTATTGAGAAATATAAGTCCCCGGTAGGGGACGAAAACCATTCGTCTACAATTCTCTGATTGTCTTTTGGCGTGTTATTGAGAAATATAAGCCCCCAATAGGGGACGAGAAAAACAAAGGGGGAACACAATGGGATTACTTTATGTTAATGAAAATGGAGCTCAGATTGGTTATGAAGCAAATAAATGTGTAGTAAATTATAAAGATGGTTTGAAAAAATTGATTCCTATTGAATCTCTAGAGGGTATCACTATTATGGGGCAATCACAGATGACGGCAAAATGTACCGAAGAATGTCTGAAAAGAGGAATTCCGGTCGTCTATTTTTCAAAAGGTGGGGTATACTTTGGTCGTGTAATGTCTACAAGCCATATAAACGCTGGAAGACAAAGAATGCAAAGTGCACTATATGACACAGAATTCGCGGTAGAACTTGGAAAAAGAATTTTAAGCGCAAAGATTAAAAATCAGAGTGTTGTATTGAGAAGATATGAAAAAAGTCGAAATATACGTCTTGAGGAAGAACAAAAAATGTTAAGTATATGCAGAGGAAAAATAGAAAATTCCAGACGTATTGAAGAAATTATCGGCTATGAAGGGCAAGCTGCGAAGTTCTATTTTAGAGGTCTTTCAAAGTGCATTGAGAGAGAATTTCAGTTTAACGGAAGAAGTAGACGCCCACCAAAAGATGAATTTAATTCAATGATCAGTTTAGGGTACTCTATTTTGATGAATGAATTATACTGTAAAATAGAAATGAAGGGGTTAAATCCATACTTCGGATTTATACATAGAGATGCTGAAAAGCATCCCACATTGGCAAGTGATATGATGGAAGAGTGGCGCGCTGTTATTGTGGACGCAACGGTTATGAGCATGATAAATGGGCATGAAATTTCAAAAGAAGATTTTGTTTTCAACTTGGAGCAACCAGGTTGCTATTTAACAAAGACTGGATTAAAATTATATTTGAATAAACTGGAACGTAAATTTCAGACAGAAATTCGATATTTAAAATATGTAGATTATCCTGTAAGCTTTCGTCGTGGAATTTTATTGCAAATGGAGCAGTTAACCAAAGCAATTGAGAAGGGAGATGCTTCTTTGTATGAACCAATTGTTATTCGATGATGAGGAATATTATTTTCAGATAACAGATGAACTGGAAAGTGACCGTCAATTTATCTTGATAATTTATGATATTGTTGACAATAAGCGTCGAACCAAGTTTGCCAAATTATTAGAAGGATATGGAAAACGGGTTCAAAAATCAGCATTTGAGGCAATGCTTTCAGAAAAAAATTATTACAAGCTGATTGATCAGATTCCAGCATACATTGACCGAAATGGAGAGGATAGTGTGCGGGTTTACAAAATTACAGGAAAGGGAAAAGTCAAGTCCTGGGGAATAGAGCCTGTTTCTGAGGAAGAGATAATTTTAGTATAGAGGAAAATGAAAATGGGAAAGAAGTATTTATTTTCACCAGTAGGAAATACGGATCCAATTAAGTATTTTCATGATGGTTCATTACTGCACATATGTAGACATTACCAGCCAGATGTTGTTTATTTGTATTTGTCTAAAGAAATGATTGAGAATCATAAAAAAGATAATCGATATGTAAGATCAGTGGAGTTATTGAGTGAAAAAATCAACCATAACATTGAAGTCCATGTGATTGAAAACAGTGATATGATTGACGTTCAGCAATATGATGTATTCTTTACTGAATTTCGAAAAATTATAGGAGAAATTGAAAAACAGAAGAACAACGAAGATATATTGTTGGTAAATATGGCATCGGGAACACCGGCAATGAAAAGTGCTCTCCTGGTTATGGCAACATTAGCTGAATATAGATTTATTCCAATACAGGTTTCCACACCAAAGAAAAAAGGAAATCTGGAATACGAAGACAGAGACGATTATGATGTTGAAACAAACTGGGAACTGAACGAAGATAATAGAAGCGAGGCGGAAAATCGATGCCATGAAATAAAGTGTATGAACTTAATGCGCTTGTTAAAGATTGATATTATAAAAAAGCATTTGCTTTCTTATGATTATCGTGCTGCTTTAGAAGTGGGAAAAGATATAAAGGATGATATTAGTCCAGAAATTTATAACTGGCTAGAAGCAGCGGCGGCAAGATCGGTATTAGATTGGAATAAAATGAACAAAGCGCTTCCAAAGGGAAATGGTATTGTTACGCCAGTGAAAACAGATGATGTTAAACGCTCCCTCTTTGAATATACTTTAATTTTGGATTTGAAGCTAAAAAGAGGAGAATATGCGGATTTTATTCGAGCGTTTACGCCTTTGGGTGTTGATCTAATGGAATCTGTAATTGAGCAATATTGTGAAGTGAACATTTCGGATTATTATAAGGGAAAGAATTCTGCTAAGCAGTGGAATCAGAGAAAACTGGAAAGTAGTGAAATATTGCCGCTTTTGCAAGGTGATTTTTCTCGGTTTAATTTTGGACCAGTATATTCTATTCAATTAGTTAATTTAATAGAAGCGAAGTGTTCTGATGACTTATTGAAACAACGAGCAAGAGAGTTGGTTACAGTGGAACAAAACACACGAAATATTGCCGCTCATAATATTGTATCTGTGACAGAGAAATGGGTCAAAGAACAGACCGGAAAAAGTGTATCAGAAATTATGTGGCTTATAAAATACATTTGTTCGCGAGTGAAGATTAATATCAGAGAGGAAAATTGGAATTCATATGATAAAATGAATACTCATATTATAAAGCTGCTAGATGAATTATGATAACGTTTAAAGCAATATGAGGCTGTAATTGTAATATCCATTTACGGTGTAATAATTCTATTAAAACTGAGGGAGACTTCAAAATGAAGAGAATACCTATTACCCCATTTCTTATTCTCGCTGCGCTATTTACAGTTATAGGTGTCTCAGTTTATATGGAAGCTGAGGCAGAGAAACGTAAGCAGGAAGAACTGCAACGACAGCAGGAGGAGTATTTGGAGAAGTATGAAAAGGCGGAGAATGCTATTCTGATGCAGGATTATAATACCGCAGTAGTAGTACATCCATCTAGTTTTTAAAGTGTTGTTGGATATAGCTTTGCCAGTTTAATTCTGGCATCAGCTGTCGTGAAC
>NZ_JADNDC010000080.1:0-3451 GCF_015551645.1 Ruminococcus sp. D54t1_190329_F1 | reverse complement strand
TGTTGATTTATACTTAAAACTGACCCAGTTTTAACGAGGAAAATTGACCCACCTACAGCAGTGGCAATGAGTAAGTAGAACTGGTCTTGATTACACTGTACCTTGAAAATTTAATACTCAGAATTGACCCACCTGATAGCAAACGATACACTTCTCTCTGTATGCACCAATACAAGAGAGGAGGTTTGAAAGAAGGTGTATGATTTGCAAGATTGGGCTGCTGTTCAGCGAGTTTATAAACAGACAAGATCAAAACGGGCAACTGCAAAAATACTTGGAATGTCCAGAAATACTGTCAGGAGTCTTTTAGAAGAAAAAGAAGCACCGGTGTATAAACGGACAGTTTATAAGAGCAAGATTGATGGTTTCAAAGAACAGATCATCGAATGGCGATGCGAACCGTTTCTTTTCAATGGAACACGGATTTTTAGAGAATTGAAAGCAAGAGGTTATACAGGAAGCATTGGCCCTGTTTACCGGTATCTGTCAAAAATTGAAGAGGATATCAAAGACCACATCAGTTCCAAAGCTACTGTAAGGCATGAAAGCCCTCCGGGAGATCAGGCTCAGTTCGACTGGTCACCTTATAATGTTCCTGTTGATGGCGTGATCATAACTGTTTACTGTTTTTCAATGATACTTTCAGCATCCAGAAAGAAAGCAGTCTGTTTTTCTTTAAAGGCAGATGCGGCAGCCATTTATGAAGCAATTCAGGAACTGTTTGAAGATCTTGGTGGAGTAACACTGGAGCTTTTGATCGATAATCCAACAGCATTGGTCATCGAAAATAATCCAAGGAACGAAATGGAGATCCGTTATAATCCCCATGCCCTGCTTATGGCAAGACATCTGGGAACAGAACTTAATGCATGTCCCTGCTACTGGCCGCGCAAGAAAGGAAAGATCGAGAGACCCTTCAACTATATCGAAGAACAATTCATAAAGGGAAACCACTTTGCTTCAATGGAAGATCTGAATCGTCGTGGAAAAGATTTCGTTGAGTCCTGGTGTAATGAAACACACACAACGACCAAAAGAATTCCAAACATACATTATCTTCAGGAAGAACGGGATCTGTTGCTGCCATTGCCAGACCGTCGTTATCGACTGAAGGAATTGGAAAGCAGGATCATCAGTCCTGACTGTTATATCAGCATTGGCGGAAATAAGTATAGCGTTCCTGATATCTTTGCAGCCAAAACCATGTATTTCAGGATCATCTATGGGTTCAGAATCGAGCTTTATGACAGAAAAAAGAACTATGTCATGAAATTGGAAGCATCACGTAACAAGCATGAAATCCTGACAAATTCGGAGCACTATAAAAATGTAGCACCAAAGGCGCCAACATCGATTCCGCAGATACGAAGGGAATTCACTGCCAGATACAGCAATGGTCTGGCTTATCTGGAAGCAGCCGGGAAAAAGTTTGACCAGCCCACACATTACGCAAGAAAGATCATGTTGCTCGAAGAACTTTATGATACAGATACCCTCAATCGTTTTATTGGATATGCAATACAGCATGATTCTATGGACATCCTGTCATTTAAAGAACTGCTCAAAGCTTACAATGCAGGCCGGCTGTCTCTTCCTGAGATATCTGAACAGAGACCGGAAGTTCTGTGTAAAACCGGAGAATACCGTGACGATGATTCAAAACTTTTGCGGGATCTGGATTACTATGAACAGAATGTAGGAGGAACGGTAAATGCCTAGTGAGACAAGTGCTGTAAACGCAGCTTATATAGAAGCCAGAATGAAACAGTTTAAACTGGTCGATATGCGCGAACAATATCAGGAACTTATACGTGTAGCTTCAGAACAGTCTATGACGTATGAAGATTTCCTGATCATGCTGTTACAAGCGGAGGAAACAGGAAAGAAACGCCGACAGGCTGAACGCCTGACAGATGCAGCTAATTTCGACTCTGATAAACGGCTGTCTGACATTGATTACCGCTTCAATCCAAACCTGGATGCGGATAAAATTCAATCTTTGGGCAGACTTGAATTTATGGATAACCATGAAAATATCATAATCATTGGGCCGCCGGGAGTCGGTAAAAGTATGATCGCCACCGGGATTGGCCGGAATGCATGTGAAGCCGGATATAAGGTTCTCTTTGTGAATGCAAAAGAACTGGTCGATCAGCTGTATGAGGATATGCAGAAAGGATATCTGAAAGAAACTCTGAAACAGATCAGTAAGATTCCGCTTTTGATCATCGATGAACTGTCATATTTAAAAATGGATAAAGAAAGAGAGAGCCTTTTCTTTCAGATCATTCGCCAAAGATATGAAAAAAGCTCCCTCATTATCACCACAAACCTGCCCATGGGCAGATGGGATGAACTATTCACCGGCAAGCTGGCCGCTGCAGCGATCCTTGACCGCCTGGTCCATCATTGCCATGTCATAAGTATAACGGGTGACAGCTATCGTGTCAAAGGTCCAAAAACTGAGTATTAAAAAAGGAAGGCATAGAAATGAGTATAAAAATCACACCGGATAAATATCCGCAGATCATAGAAGTTTACAATACAGAGGGAAAAACAGCCGCCTATGACCTAATGCGGAGCTGTTATGAGATCAAAAATCCAACTTGTGTTATGAAAAGGATGAAAGCAGACAAGAGTCTTGGATATAACTATGATACTGACCGTTTTGAATCAGACAGCCGTAAGGAAGATGATATATTTTTAAATTTAGAGATGCTCTGTGAAAATAAAATCGAAACATCTGATCGATCTGAAGGAGCTATAAATCGAAATGACCGTATAAAAGCCATGGAGAACATGGTACATTCCCTGATCAGTGACCGGTTACTGGAACTCAGTAAGTATGTATTGCTGGATCCAATCGGCAAAAGAATACTGATCAATAAAAGTTCAATGCAGACTGACGGATATCAGGTGCTCATTAATTAGGAGGCAGATATGAGATTTAGAAAAAATGTGCCTGCGGAGCACAGAGAATTCCTGCAGGAACAGTTAAAACAATACAAAAAAGAAATAACCATGTCGAAAGATGAGTTACGTGAATTAGAAAAATGGGTAGCCAGTGGACGAAGCCCCTATGATAACGGAGACTATATTTATAGCGAAAACGGATGCCCAATGGACTTTGTCAGCGCAATGCGTTTCCAGGATGAAATGTATGAATGGTGGATGAGTCTTTCAGAAGAAGAACGAGAACAAGAATTAAGGGAGCTTCGCGGGGATTATGATACTGTTTCAGACAGCATAATCATAAATACTGAATGGAGTGATCCGGTAATGGATCCGGATGCTGAACTTCCGTTCAGCTGATGCGCTTGACGGGTCAATTCACAGTGTAAAAAATCAGATTTACATACAGAAATGACCCACTTGAAAATCAGGTGATTTCTGAATTCAGGTGGGTCAAAATTAAACGTAAAAGTGGGTCAATTTTACTTGACAATCAACA